>CANEZU010000005.1 GCA_947444255.1 Flavobacteriaceae bacterium
ATTCCTACTAAATCTGCCCCTTTACAGGCTGTCAAAACTTGGTAAGGAATATTTTTATCGCCGGCTTTGAAATTTTCAAAATCAGCAGAATCTTTACTTTCAAAAAAACCTTTCGCAAATTGTTTTCCAACTAAATTCTTAGCCAAAACTACTTTTGAAGGCAAATAAGTATATTGATTAAAAGTCGAAACCAACACATACTCGATTTTTGGACCCACGGTTAAAGCCGTGTTGGAAGGCAAAGTCCAAGGAGTTGTGGTCCAGGCCAAAAAGTGAATGTCACCAAAACCTAGAAGTTGTGTTGGTAATGTTTCGGTTATCGCTTTAAATTGCGCTACAACCGTAGTATCGGTAACATCGCGATAACTTCCCGGCTGATTGACTTCGTGGGAACTCAATCCAGTTCCGGCTTTAGGAGAATATGGCTGAATAGTATAGCCTTTGTACATCAAATCCTTATTGTAGATTTGTTTCAAAAGCCACCATACCGTCTCCATATATTTAGACTTATAGGTCACATATGGGTCTTCCATATCTACCCAATAGCCCATTTTTTCGGTCAAATCATTCCAAACATCCGTATAACGCATCACTGTTTTTTTACAGGCTTCGTTATATTCTTCGATGGAAATTTTTTTCCCAATATCTTCTTTCGTTATTCCTAATTCCTTTTCAGTACCTAATTCTACTGGCAAACCGTGAGTATCCCAACCAGCTTTTCGCTTAACTTGAAATCCTTTTTGGGTTTTATATCGGCAAAAAATATCTTTAATGGCACGTGCCATTACGTGGTGAATTCCCGGTAATCCATTTGCGGAGGGCGGTCCTTCAAAAAAAACGAATGGTGGGTTGCCTTCGCGCGTGCTTACACTTTTCTCAAATATGTTCTCTTTCTTCCAAAAATCAAGGACTTCTGAGGCCACAGTTGGCAAGTCAAGTCCTTTGTATTCAGTAAATTTTGTGCTCATTATATCCTTTTCTTTAATCGAAATGCGAAAGTAAGGAATTTTGATTTTTTTAGCCACGAATTCTCGAATTAATTTTCATAATCCGATTAGTATTCAATGATTTCTGACTGATTATTACTGGATTCTAGATTCTATCTTAGATTTTACCAAAGACGAATTCATTTTAAGAAAACACCTCTTTTAAAACATCTAAAGATTTTGGCTTTTTAAAACCATCGAGGTGAAAACTATAATAATCAATTAGGATTTTTAATAGAATTTGTCTTTCAATAACGTGAAAACTCTTTTGGTCGTTGTCAAATCTTAAATCGATGAGTTTTTTGAATAAGTTTGTTTCGTGTTCTGATAGCGAACTAATCGCATTAAAAGGACTAAAAATTCCTTCAGTCATTTCGAAAAAAGGCATGTCAATATCGGAAACATCAGGATAAAAACCTAAGTATTTAGAAGTTTCCAATAAAAAAATCAAATGGAAATTGGCTATTTCAGTATGATGATCAAGCCAATGCAAAGCGGTTTCCAAAAAGTCAAAAAGGGATTCGTTTTTTTCTTCTTCATGAATCGAATGATGCAAAATTTCGGAGAGAAACATCACAATCGTACTTTTTACAATATCCGATTGAATCGAATGAAATGGAGTTGTACTCTTAATTTCTTTGAAGTTTTCTAATGTTCCTTTGTTTTTATGATTCGCCTCAATTTCAAGAATAGTCAACGGCTGAAAATAAGCGATTTTCTGATTTGACTTTCTGGAGGAAAAAGCATCCCGAACAAAATAGGATTTCAATCCATCCGAAAGTGTAAAGCACTTTACAATCAAGCTTTTTTCCTGGTATTTGAGTGACGAAATTACAATCGCTTTGGTTTTAACTAGCATTTTTTTATTTAAAGTTTGAAGTTTAAAGTTCCCGCATAAATAAATCGAAAACTCGAAACAACAACCATTTTTATCTGATTATCATTACTTTTTTGACTTTTGTTTCGACTCCATCTTGGGCCGAAATAAAAATCATATAAACTCCAGAAGCCACTTTATATTTGCCAAAAGCGGTGGTATCCCATTCTATAGTTCCACCTTCGGAAGTCGTTTCATAAACTAAATTACCTTCAATATCAGCGATTTTTACGGTGGCTTTATCGATTAATCCACTGATTTTGACCGATCCTAGGAATTCTGGTCTAACGGGATTTGGATATACAAAAACAGCATTTAGATTCTCCTTTGCTGAAGTCGAAGTCCCTTTAAAAGACACTAATCCTTTTGTAGTTGCAATAAAAACTTCGCCTGAAATTCCATTGATGTCAATATCGTTTATGTTATTAGAAGGCAAAGGAGAATTATCAATTGTGAAATGGTTAATGGTCTTCTGCCCATTAGAAGAAACTAAGAAAATCCCAGAATCAGCAGTTCCAATCCATTTATTATTTGCTCCATCCACAACGATATCGGTAATCGATTGTTCGTATAAAAGTTCTTGAGCCAGGTTTTCTTCAATGACTATAATTGGTTCTGTTGTCAAGGGATCGGGCGATAAAAAACTGTCAATACTTGATAGAACTCGGAGTCCTTTTCGAGTTCCAATCCACATTTGATTTCTAGTATCGATAGCAATCGCACGCACATCATTTATGGGTAAATTTCCATTATCTGCAGATTCTCTAATTGTTTTAAAAAGAATATTCGGACTTTCGTTAAAACCAATTATACCATCATTTAAAGTAGCCATCCATTTCGTTCCGTTTTTATCAATCAAGAGTCTTCCGAAAAAAAATACTCCCGAAGTTTTTACGCTTTCCATGTTGAAAGACTGCCATTCACCACTGGTTTTTAGAACCTTTAGTCCTTTTTTAACCAAGCTACTATTGGACCATAAATTTCCTGATTTATCAAAGGCAGCTCCGTTAACTCTAATATCATCAGGAACCTCACCCTGAATCGATTTTAGTCCGTCAGAACCTGTATTTGTTGCATTGTACAAATTAGATACTTTGAATAAATCGGAAGACTCCTCTTTCACTAATTTCAATAGTCCTGAATAGTACGAACTTACAAAAACCTGATTTTCATCGGATGGGTTAATTGTAATTTTTGACAAAGCTTTAGCTCCTAAAAGGGTTTCATAAGGAAATTCGAACCAGCCAATATTGGAATCGTATTTGCTTATTGGAAATTTTGCAGGTGTATTTCCATAATAGGAATATGGATTGTAATTGATATCATAACCACCATATACAGCCCAGAGTTTATTAGTTGTAGCATTAATAGCAAAAATAGCGTTTCGGGAAGGCCCGTCCGGAGTAGTCTTCTCAATTGTTGGTGTGCCTAGTTTTTTACTAAAAAGACCATTTTCTTTGGTTCCAAGAAACACTATATCACCTGTAATTGTAGCACAAGTGAATTCGGGATTTATCGCGGGAAGATCTCCAATTTTAATAACTTCTTTTACTATTAATTCCGAATCATAAATCAGAACCTGTTGTTTTGTAGAGACAATTATAAACAAGCCAATATTTCTAATATCTACAGCAACTTGTCCTGAGGGATAATTTGATATTGACACAAAAGAATTTCCTTCTAGCCTTTGAAATTTTCCATCAGTCGAAGTGGCAAAAAGAGAAGTTCCAAATGATTCTATTCCATTCCAACCGCCACTAATTGTGGACCATTGATTATAATCGTTTAAATTTGGATTTGTAATAGTCGCCCATCTGACACCGTTATTAAAAGTAGCAGCATATATTTTTCCTTCAAAAATTGCAGTTTGAGAAACGGCAATTTGAGATCCATTATCTCCAATGAAATAGGTATCTCCAAAACTTAAAGTATTAAGATTATACTGCACAATACCAAAGTCGCAGGAAACATAAACAATCCCTTCATATTCCAAGAAATGGTTGATTTTTTTGAGGTTTGAAGGCAATGATTTATTGATTATATCTACAACATTTACCATACTGCCATCGGTTTCGTTAATAATAATCATCAAACCATTCTCGTAGCCCACAATAGTTTTTTTGAACACAGAACTATGATAAACGGCACTTATTGTTTGGCCCGAAAGCCCATCAATTGTATTGGTGGTTTTGATCATTCCTGAGATATTTCGCGAAAACAAAGCGTTTTCAGAAGCTACAATTAGCTGAACCGTATCCTGCGAAATGTCTTTTATCTCATTATAGGAAAAATATCCTTTCCATGATTTATTAACCTGAGAAAAACCAAATTGAAGGAAAACCAAGAAGACTAATGTAATGCTGCGTTTTTTCATTAGGATTTGAAAGAAAGTGATACAAATATAATACAAAACGGAATTATACTGTTTTTAATATTTGAATGAATAAAAAACGCCCCCACAAAGAAGGCATTAGATAGTAAAAAAATACAGTTTTATACAATTCCTTGTGCTAACATCGCATCGGCAACTTTTACAAAGCCGGCAATATTCGCTCCTTTTACATAATCAACATAGCCTGTAGCATCGGTTCCATATTTTACACAGGAAGCGTGAATGGCAAGCATGATATTTTTGAGCCTTAGATCTACTTCTTCTGCGGTCCAACTTAATCGAAGAGCATTTTGAGACATTTCTAAACCCGAGGTTGCAACACCTCCCGCATTTGATGCTTTTCCTGGAGCAAACAAAATTTGTGCTCCGTGAAAAACTAACACTGCATCGGGAGTAGTAGGCATGTTTGCTCCTTCGGCTACACAAATACATCCGTTTGAAACTAATATTTTTGCTTCTTCTTCATTAAGTTCATTTTGTGTTGCACATGGCAAAGCGATATCACATTTTACTTCCCAAGGTCTTTTTCCTGCAAAAAATTGAGCTTTTGGATATTGATCGACATAATCACTTATTCTACCTCTTAATTCATTTTTGATTTCCATAATATGAGACAATTTATCAGCATCAATTCCATCAGCATCATAAATATATCCGGAAGAATCAGACATAGTTACTACTTTACCTCCTAATTGTCGTGCTTTTTCAGCAGCGTATTGGGCTACATTTCCAGATCCTGAAATTACTACTGTTTTTCCAGCAAAACTTTCTTTTTTGGTTTCGAGCATGCTTTCTGCGAAATAAACTACTCCATATCCAGTAGCTTCTGAACGAACTAATGAACCTCCAAAAGAAATTCCTTTACCCGTTAAAACACCTGTAAATTCATTTCTTAATCTTTTGTATTGACCAAACATAAAACCGACTTCTCGACCGCCAACTCCAATATCTCCGGCAGGAACATCTGTGTTTCCTCCAATATGTTTTGACAATTCGGACATAAAAGCCTGGCAAAAATGCATTACTTCATTTTCTGATTTTCCTTTTGGATCAAAATCGGCACCTCCTTTTCCACCTCCCATCGGCAAAGTAGTTAAACTGTTTTTGAAAGTTTGTTCAAAAGCCAAGAATTTTAGAATACTTAAATTTACGGAGGGATGAAAACGAATTCCTCCTTTATAAGGACCAATAGCCGAATTCATTTGAATGCGATAGCCTCTGTTTAGTTGAATTTTTCCCGAATCGTCTATCCAAACTACCCTAAAAGTAATGACCCGTTCCGATTCAGTCATTCTTTCCAACAGCATTCTGTTTTGGTACTTCTTATTTTCTTCAATAAATGGAATTACAGCCTCTGCTACTTCTTGTACAGCCTGCAAAAATTCGGGCTCGTTTGGATTTCTTTTAGCAACCGCTTCAACAAAAGAGTGAATACTTTGTGTCATAATTTGGATTGTATTAAATTTTAAGAAAACATTTAAAAAAAATAAATGGCAACTTTAAAAAAAGTGGCTGAGCCAATTTGTATCTTGAATTCTTAATAAAGGTCATCAATATTTTTCGAAATTGCAAGTATAAAAAAAGCCCCCAATTTGGAGGCTTCGTTTATTAAAAAAGGTTTTTCTTACACAACTCCCTGAGCTAACATCGCATCAGCCACTTTAACAAATCCTGCAATATTGGCACCTTTAACATAATTTACATAACCATCTTCGTCGGAACCATATTTTTTGCACTGATTGTGTATTCCAACCATAATATCTTTTAATCTCATTTCAACTTCCTCGCTAGTCCAATTCAATCGAATCGAATTTTGAGTCATTTCTAAGCCTGAAGCGGCTACACCTCCTGCATTAGCAGCTTTTCCTGGCGCAAAAAGCACTTTTGCGTTCAAAAATTGTTTAATTGCTCCTAAAGTACAAGGCATATTTGCAGCCTCAGTCACACAAATTACTCCGTTTGCAATTAGGTTAATAGCATCTTCCTCTGTCAATTCATTTTGAGTGGCACAAGGAATGGCAAGATCTACTTTTACATCCCAAACACTTTGTCCAGGATGAAAAACTGCATTTGGAAATTTCTCTAAATACATTTCGACTCTGTTATCCCCACTAGCTCTCATTTCAAGCATAAATTCAATTTTATCTCCCGAGATACCTTCTTCATCATAAATATATCCATCTGGACCTGAAATAGTAACTACTTTTCCACCCAGATCATTTACTTTTAGAGCAACACCCCAAGCCACATTTCCAAATCCTGAAATGGCTACCGTTTTACCATTAATACTTTGACCTATCGTTTTAAGCATTTGCTCTGCAAAATAAACCACTCCATAACCAGTTGCCTCTGGTCTTATCAAAGAACCGCCATAAGCCAATCCTTTTCCAGTTAAAACTCCAGTAAACTCGTTTCTTATTCTTTTGTATTGACCAAATAAATAACCTATTTCTCTTGCACCAACTCCAATATCTCCCGCGGGAACATCTAATTGAGGTCCAATATGTCGGCATAATTCTGTCATAAATGATTGACAAAAACGCATTACCTCGCCATTTGATTTTCCTTGTGGATCAAAATCAGATCCCCCTTTTCCTCCACCCATAGGCAAAGTCGTCAAACTATTTTTAAAAACTTGTTCAAAAGCCAAAAACTTAAGTACCGATAAATTGACTGTTCTATGAAAACGAATTCCCCCTTTATAAGGTCCAATAGCTGAATTCATCTGAATCCTGAACCCTCTGTTTACTTGGATTTCACCTTTATCATCAACCCAAGGCACTCTAAAGATGATAGATCGCTCTGGCTCTGTTATTCTTAAAAGTAAATTCATGCCATCGTATTTTTTTCGATCTGCAATAAATGGAATAACTGTTTCTGCAAATTCTCTAACGGCTTGGATAAATTCTGGCTCATTTGGATTTTTTGACTCAACTTGAGCCATAAAATCATCGACTTTTTGTGACATTACATTTAGTTTAATTATACTCTCGAAAACGTTTTCGCTAGTATCTGCAAATGTACATTTTATAAAAAATTTACAAGACTTTTTATATTCCTATTAACTTTTCAAAAAACGATACTTTTGTAATAACCGGTAATTTTTCAACTATTTAGTGCTTTTTATCCTACATAAGTGGAAGTTTATCCTTTTTATTTAGCTCGTAAATGATGTTTATATATATTTGTTCTGATTAGAATTTATCATCATGAAATTATCAAAAGGCATATCCATCATTTTTATTGTTCTCTTTAGTTTTTCAAATAGCATTTTTGCTCAATTTGGCTTTGCTCATGAAATTGGTGTTATTGCAGGTCCAGTAGCTTTTCAATCTGATTATGGCCAAAGACTAAATTTTTCTACGAACGCTGGGAATTCGGGAATGGGAATTGGCATTATTCATTATTTAAACTTTTCATATAGAGCCGATTGTAATTGTTATACTCCGGACACTTATTTTAATGATCATTTCAAATTAAGAACAGAGTTATCGTATAACAAAACCGAATTGAAACATTTTGGTGCCTCAGTCGATCCAAGAAGTAATTCCACTTTTAGTCGAAATTTAAGAGGTATGAGAGGTAGCACAGCCGTTACAAATGTTGGTATGCAATTAGAATATTATCCATTCAGCATACGTGATTTTACTGCTACAACAGGTGCTCTAGCTCCTTTCATTAGCCTTGGTGGTCAGTTTAGCTATTATACGCCTAGGGCATATTCCTTGCTTGGCAAACTAGAAGACTTTACAATTCCAAAATACTTAGCGCCTTCAGAAGGGCGTCCCCATGGTTATACTAATGAAAGTGGCACTGTTTTGTCTATCGTTTCGAGTGTGGGAACACGATATAAATTAGCACCTCATTCTGATTTTATGGTGGATTTGAGACTACAGTATTATTTTTCGAATTGGGTCGATGGTTTAAATCCTGATCCAAAAAGATACCTCGAAAACAAATCCAATGACTGGCTAGTTTGGTTTAATGTGGGCTACATTTACTATTTGTAATCCGAATTTAAAAATAAAAAAACTCCAATTCTACGAACTTAGAATTGGAGTTTTATAATAAATAGGGCTTAAAAAGTTAAGCTAATGCTTGTTTTAAATCTTCAATTAAGTCTTCAATATCTTCAATACCAACACTCAATCGAACTAAATCATCTGTAATTCCAATTTCTTTCCTTTTGTCTTCTGGTATAGAAGCATGTGTCATTAGTGCAGGGTGATTTGCTAATGATTCTACGCCACCTAAAGATTCTGCTAAAGTGAATACTTTTAATTTTTCCAGAAAAAGAATCGAATCCTGCTTTTCACCTGAAGTAAAAGTAAAGGAAACCATTCCTCCAAAACCGCGCATTTGCTTTTTAGCAATTTCATGAAAAGGATGTGAAGCTAATCCAGGATAATAAACCGTTTTAATTTTTGGATGCTGGTTTAAAAATTCTGCCACTTTTTCTCCGTTTTCTGTATGTCTCTGAACTCTTAAATGCAAGGTTTTTATTCCTCTTAACACTAAAAAACTATCCATTGGACCTAATGTAGCGCCTGTTGCAAACTGCTGAAAATGCAATTGTTCTCCTAAAGCTTCGTCTTTTACAATCAAGGCACCGGCAACGACATCGGAATGGCCACTTAAATATTTAGTAGCAGAATGCATCACAACATCTGCTCCCAAATCTAATGGGTTTTGCAAATAAGGCGTTGCAAAAGTATTGTCTACCGCAAAAAGTATCTTTTTATCTTTAGTGATTTTTGCAATTTCTGCTATATCTGCTAACTTCATCAAAGGATTTGTAGGCGTTTCAACCCAAACTAATTTGGTGTTTTCGTTAATCAAGGAGTTGAATTTCTCCATATCGTTCATGTCTACAAAATGAAATTTTATACCCGAATTAGCATAAATTTTCGTAAACATTCTATAGGTTCCACCATACAAATCATCCATGGCAATAATTTCATCGCCGGCTTTAAAGGAACGTAAAAGACAGTCTGTAGCCGCTAATCCTGACGAAAAAGCAAGACCTCTTGTTCCATTTTCGATGCTGGCCAAGGCATTTTCCAAAGCTGTTCTCGTAGGGTTTGCCGCTCTACTATATTCATAATCTCCAATTGGCTTTCCCGGACTGCTTTGTGCAAAGGTTGAAGTCTGAAATACAGGTGGCATTACTGCTCCTGTACTCGGATCATGATGTTGGCCGCCGTGTATGGTTTTTGTATTGAATTTCATCTTAAATAATTTTCTACAAATTTAGTTTTTATTCCGCCATAGGGCATGCTGTTTAACTGTTTTTAACCTTAACAGTTTTGCTTAATTCCTAAAACTATCGAATCTATTGCTTATTTTTGCAAATATTCTGAATGGAATTCAGAGGTCAATTAAATTTAAACTATGTTACTAAATCCAAAGAGATATACAATTACTGCAGCCTTACCCTATACAAATGGCCCAATTCATATTGGCCATTTAGCAGGCGTTTATGTGCCTTCGGATATTTATTCTCGCTATTTAAGATTGCAGGGAAGAGATGTTTTGTTTGTTTGCGGAAGCGATGAACATGGTGTTGCCATTTCTATGAAAGCCAAAAAAGAAGGGGTAACACCTCAGCAAATAATAGATAAATATGATGGAATTATTAGAAAATCGTTCGTCGATTTTGGAATTTCATTTGATAACTACTCCAGAACTTCCGCACAAATTCATCATGATACCGCTTCCGAATTTTTTAAAACACTTTATGAGAAAGGAGATTTTATTGAAGAAGTGACTGATCAATTATACGATGGGAAAGCAAAACAGTTTTTGGCGGATCGTTTTGTAATAGGAACTTGCCCAAAATGCGGTAACGAAGAAGCGTATGGTGATCAATGCGAAAAATGTGGTTCTACCTTAAATGCTACCGATTTAATTAATCCAAAATCGACCATTACCGGAGAAACTCCGATAATGAAATCGACGAAACACTGGTTTTTGCCTTTGGATCGTTATGAAGAATTTTTGAAAGAGTGGATCCTCGTGGGTCATAAAAATGATTGGAAACCGAATGTTTACGGTCAAGTAAAATCTTGGATTGACGGCGGATTAGAACCTCGCGCCGTTACCCGCGATTTAGATTGGGGAATTGATGTGCCTGTGGAAGGTGCCGAAGGAAAAAAATTATACGTTTGGTTCGATGCTCCAATTGGCTACATTTCTTCCAGTAAAGAATGGGCTTTAAGAGAAGGAAAAGAATGGGAACCCTATTGGAAAGACAAAGAGACTAAACTAGTTCACTTTATCGGAAAAGACAATATTGTTTTTCATTGTATTATTTTTCCTGCAATGTTAAAAGCCGAAGGTTCTTATATTTTGCCCGATAATGTTCCTGCAAATGAATTCCTGAACTTAGAAGGAAATAAATTGTCAACTTCTAAAAACTGGGCCGTTTGGTTACACGAATATTTAGAAGAGTTTCCAAATCAGCAGGATGTTTTAAGATATGCTCTAACATCGAATGCACCTGAAACAAAAGATAATGATTTTACCTGGAAAGATTTTCAGGCTAGAAACAATAATGAATTGGTTGCTATATTCGGAAACTTTATTAATCGCGTGGTCGTTTTAACTAATAAATATTACACTGGAATAATTCCTTCTCCAAATGAATTGTCAGAAATAGATCAAGCAACTTTAACCGAATTGAAAGCCTATCCAGCCGTGATATCAAGTTCTATTGAACGTTATAGATTTCGGGAAGCACTTGGAGAACTCATGAATGTAGCGCGTTTGGGAAATAAATACTTAGCCGATGAAGAACCTTGGAAAGTTATCAAAGACAATCCAGAGCGCGTGCAAACGCAAATGTATGTAGCCTTGCAAATTGCAGCCGCTTTACGAATTTTATGCGAACCTTTTTTACCTTTCACGGCAACCAAATTAGCTCGGATTTTGAATATTGATTCCAAGTTAAGCTGGACAAATATTACTGAAGGAGCTGAATTAATTTCGGTTAATCATCAAATTGGAGAAGCCGAATTGTTATTTTCCAAAATTGAAGATGAAGAAATTCAGAAACAAATTGATAAATTAGAAGCAACTAAAACCGCTAATAAAGCCGAAAACAAAGTTGTTGAATCGCAAAAAGAAAGTATTCAATATGAAGATTTTGCTAAAATGGATTTACGTGTAGGCACAATTATTGAAGCAGAAAAAATGCCAAAAGCTAACAAACTTCTGGTTCTTAAAATTGATACCGGAATTGATGTGCGTACTATTGTTTCAGGAATCGCCGAAAGTTTTTCTGCTGAGGAAATCATAGGAAAACGGGTAACAGTTTTAGTGAACTTAGCCCCAAGAAATCTTCGTGGTGTAGAAAGTCAGGGAATGATTTTAATGACGAATAATGCCGAAGGAAAATTGGTTTTTGTGAATCCAGATACAGAAGGTGTTGCAAATGGAGAGACAATAAATTAAAATTTGGCAACGAATTCGAAGTAAGAAAAATAAAAATGAACTTAAAAGTAATAGCCTTCGATGCCGATGATACGCTTTGGATCAACGAAACTTATTTCGATGAAACCGAAAAAAAGTTCTGCGGTTTAATGGAAGATTATCTGTCGCATCAAGGGATATCAAAAGAATTATTTAAGATAGAAATTGACAATTTAAAATTGTATGGATATGGAATAAAAGGCTACATTCTTTCAATGATAGAAGCCGCAATGTCCATTTCAAACAATACTATCCCGATGGAAATCATCTCGAAAATCATTGAATACGGGAAGGAATTACTTGATAAACCTATCGTTTTATTAGAGGGCGTAGAGGAAACATTAGCAACATTACACGGAAAATACAAACTCGTTGTTGCTACAAAAGGAGATTTATTAGACCAACGCAGAAAACTACACAATTCGGGTTTAGGACATTATTTTCATCATATTGAAGTAATGTCTGACAAGCAAGAAGTAGATTATACTGATTTGATTAAACGATTAGAAATTCAACCACAGGAGTTTTTCATGATAGGAAATTCCTTAAAATCGGATATTTTACCTGTGTTAGCCATTGGTGGGCACGCTGTTCATATTCCGTTTCACACGACTTGGGCACATGAAAAAATTGATCATACGGTAGAACACGAAAATTTCAAAACTTTTGAAAAAATAATAGATGTTCTAAAAAGATTAGAATAATGAAAAAGCTATTGGATCTCGATAATTGGAACAGAAAAGAGCATTTTCATTTTTTTAAACAAATGGATGAGCCCTTTTTTGGTGTCACCGTAACTATTGAATGTACCAAAGCCTATGAAAATTCAAAGGAACTGGGCACTTCCTTTTTTGTTTACTATTTACATAAAACATTAGTTGCGGTCAATGCAATTGAATCTTTCAGGTATAGAATTTCAGAAAATCAGATCTTTGTTTATGACCAAATTGATGGTTCGGCTACAATTGGTAGAGCAGATGGAACTTTTGGATTTTCACTAATTGAATACCATCCCGATTTTAAAATTTTTGAGGCTGGGGCTTTGACCGAAATACAACGCATACAAAACACAAGCGGGCTTTTTACACGTACTTTCGAAACAGACGATTTGATTCATTTTTCAGCGATTCCTTGGTTGAATTTCACTTCACTTTCGCACGCTAGGTCAAATACTTTTCCGGATAGTTGTCCGAAAATCTCCTTTGGAAAGATGACCGTTTCTGAAGACGGAAAAAAATCAATGCCAATGTCAGTTCATGTCCATCATGGATTAATGGATGGTTTTCATCTTGGACAATTTGTAGATTATTTTCAAGATTTGATGAATCGTTAAGCGAATTAAACTAAAACTCTGGACATGCAATTGGCCAGAAATTAAAATAAAAGATAGATGAAAAAGTTAGTTCTCTTAATCCTTTTATATCCTTTTTCGGTTGTTCTCAGTCAAACCGTTCTCAATTCTCATGCTTTAGATTTGAAAAAAAGCGCTTATTTTCATCAAATTCTAAATGTAGAAAATATAAAAAACCATCAAGTTTTTGTCTTTGCTTCCGACAAAGAAAATACCACAATTTTAAAGTACAACAGTTCCCTTTTCTTTTCGGACAGCATAAAAATTAAAAATCCAAATAAGCGTTTTCGTAATCTAACTGCTTATCGATTCAAAGAAAATGAAAATCCAGTGCTCTATTGGTCTACACCCAATTTAAAAGAAATTTTGGGCGTAGAATACAACCTGAAAACTAAAGAAATTTTCAGTGTTTACTATACTATTCCTTTCAAAAATGAAACTATTTTAAGTTCCTTTTGTAAGAATAATTCCTTTTATATTCTTAGCCTTTTAGAAAAAGAAGAAAAATTAAAAATTTACGTTTTTAAAGACGGTGAAACAGAAGAAAGAGTACTTAATTTTTCTGGAATTACTTTTGCAAATGAAGAAAACCAAGGTCTAACTTTAAATGAGATTTTAACGGATAATCCTTTAGAAATTATGGATCTCCATTCCTGGAATCCATTATTTAAAGGTATCCAAAAATCAAAAATGTATGTTCTAGAAAAAAAGCTAATTTTAACTTTAGACTATAATTCTAAACAAACACAGGCCTTTACAATTGACTTAACTACATTTGAAACTAAAGAACGTAGTTTTTCACAATTTCCATTAGAAAAACAAAATAGTGCTGCTAATTCTTTTTATCAGGATGATAAATTATATCAGATAAAAAACAATAAAGAAGAATTAATTTTTTCAATCAGAGATTATAATTCGGACGAATTGATAAAAAAATACAGTCTCAGCGAACAAGATTCAACAAGTTTTAAAAATTCTCCTTTCTACTTTCAAACGGCTAATCAAGAAGCACGAAAACTTAAGAACACTAAAAATTTTCTAGAGCGACTCCTGTATTCGAATAGCGGACTTAGCGTTTATAAAACACGGAAAAACAGTTTTATAACTATTGGAGGGAACAGTTTAGACGCAATTCAATATGGTATGACATTTGGGTTTAACGATTATTCAGCTTATGAAAACCCAGTAAATGTGTTTTTTGAAACTGTTTTAAACTCCGAATTAGAACCGATAAATAAAGTTCAAGGTCCTATGGCCGTTGACTTTATTTCGCAATTTGTCTCTGAACACAAAGAAGTGAAGTTGGAATCTTCATTTCCATTTAAAGATTATACTATTTTTGGTTACTATGATTCAAAAGCAAAAATGTATATCCTACGAAAATTTATGGATGATGACTCTCGATAATTAAAAGTTAGTATCGAAGCTTATACCATTCACAATTATCGAATTATACACTCCATAACATAAAAAAACCACCGATGAAATCAGTGGTTTCAATACTAGTATAACTGTTTTTAATTTATTTCGATAAAAAAAGAATCTCATTAATAACAACATCTGTTACGTAACGTTTCTCTCCATTTTTATCCTCATAGGTGCGGTGGGTCAATTTCCCTTCAATGGCAATCTCTTTGCCTTTGCTTACATATTTTTCAATAAGTTCGGCTGTAACGCCCCAAGCTGTTAAACGGTGCCATTCCGTTTGTTCTACTTTTTCTCCCTTGTCATTTTTGTAAGTTTCATTTGTTGCTAAAGTCAAATTAGCCAATTTTCGACCTCCGTCAAGATTTTTGATTTCTGGATCGTTTCCTACATTACCAATTAACTGTACTCTGTTTTTCATTGCATTCATGGCGTATAAATTTAATTGTTTATTATCTGAACTCGTTTCAGATTTTTTTGGTTTGTAATTTATCGAAAGGCTGTTTAAATAAGTTTGTTTTCGATAGGGCAAAGATGGGAACAGTCTTGAAAATTATTCGGTTGTTAAGTATTTACTTTCGGTTGTAGTTGTTTGTAACCGTTTGTAAGTGGGTTTATTTCCTTATATTTGATAAAATCAAAAATAAATGCAGGCCAAAATAAATAAAGTTGAATTAAGAAACTTAGAAATAGAAGATTACAAACAATTAAAAAACTCTATGGTTGAATCCTATCCTGAAATGGAAGGATCCTATTGGTTAGAACATCATATCGAAAAATTGCTTTCTATTTTTCCAGAAGGGCAATTGGTTATTTTAGTGGATGGAAAGGTAGTTGGTTCTGCTTTATCGCTAATCGTAGACGAAGATTTAGTTGACAAAAATCATAATTATGACAAAATAACCGGCAACTATACTTTTTCCACACACAATCCAAAAGGGGAAGTTTTATACGGAATTGACGTTTTTATAAATCCCAAATATCGTGGTCTACGTCTAGGGAGACGCTTATATGACGCTCGAAAAGAAATTTGCGAACAACTAAATCTTAAAGCAATTGTATTTGCAGGTAGAATTCCGAGTTATAGTAAATATGCTCAAGAAATGACCCCAAAAGTATATATTGATAAGGTCAAACAAAAAGAATTATACGATCCTGTACTTTCCTTTCAATTAAGTAATGATTTTCACGTCATGCGAATCATGAAAAACTATCTTGAAGGCGATGTAAGTTCAAAGGAATTTGCCGTTTTATTAGAATGGAACAACATTTATTATGATGAAAGTCCAAAATTAATTAACACTGAGAAAAGTGTTATCCGTCTTGGATTAATTCAGTGGCAAATGCGCCCATTGGCTAATTTAGATGCTTTATTTGAACAATCAGAATTTTTTATAGACGTCGTTTCTGGTTATGGTAGTGATTTTGCTCTTTTTCCAGAATTGTTTATTGCTCCCTTAATGGCTGATTATAATCATTTATCGGAGGCCGATGCCATTCGAGAATTAGCAAAATATTCCGCTCCAATTTTAAAACGTTTTCAGGAATTTGCTATTTCCTACAACATCAATATTATTACCGGAAGTATGCCCTATTTAGAAAACGGCACCTTGTATAATGTAGGCTTCCTTTGTAAAAGAGATGGAACGAACGAAATGTACACTAAAATTCATATCACACCAAATGAGGTTCACCACTGGGGAATGCAAGGTGGTTCAACTATTAGAACTTTTGATACCGATTGTGGCAAAATTGGAATTATGATTTGTTATGATGTTGAATTTCCAGAATTATCCCGACTAATGGCCGATGAAGGAATGAATATTTTATTTGTTCCCTTCTTAACCGACACTCAAAATGGATACACTCGAGTTAAATTATGTGCACAAGCCAGAGCAATTGAAAATGAATGTTATGTCGCTATTGCAGGCTGCATTGGAAATTTACCCAAGGTGAATAATATGGACATTCAATATGCGCAAACTGCCGTTTTTACTCCTTCTGACTTTGCTTTTCCAAGTAATGGAATTAAAGCTGAAGCGACCCCAAACACTGAAATGACACTCATTGTTGATGTCGATTTAAATCTATTAAAAGAACTTCACGAACACGGAAGTGTACGGATTTTAAAAGACCGCCGACATGATCTGTATGAAATTAAAAAAACAAATCCATGAAAACCTGTTTAGAATGTGGGGACACTTTTGTTGGTCGAGAGGACAAAAAATTCTGTAGTGACGGCTGTCGAAATGCATATAATAACAAAATAAATAAAGACAGCACGAACTATATGCGCAACATCAATAACAAGTTGCGCAAGAATTACCGCATTCTTTCCGAATTAAATATTGAAGGCAAAAGTAAAACCACGAGAACTAAACTTTTAGGCAAAGGATTTGATTTTGAGTTTTTTACTAATATCTTGCATACCAAAACAGGAAATACCTACCATTTTATATACGATCAAGGCTATATGCTCTTGGATAATGATTTTTACGTGCTTGTTAAAAAAGATATTTAATATTTCAATTTTTATCAGATGAAAAGAAACTATTCCTCCTTAATTGCTTTCGTTTTTATTTTAGTGATACTTTCCTGGATTTATTTTTCAATGATGCCCCAATGGATATCTGACAATAAATCCTTATCCGAGTTTTCCACTCCGAGAGCTATAGAATTAATCCGGAAAATTTCAGAAAAACCTCATTATGTTGGTTCTGATAATCATGATGTTGTGGCTAGTTATCTTGAAAAAGAACTTCGAAATCTAGGTTTGGAGACTAAAACCCAAGAAGGAACAACTCTTTCTGATTGGGGAAATTTGGTGAAATCAAAAAATATTATGGCTCGGATAAAAGGCTCCGATAATACAAAAGCTTTATTGTTACTTTCACATTACGATAGCGCACCACATTCCTATTCTCATGGAGCAAGTGATGATGGGGTGGGTGTAGCAACAATTTTAGAAGGTTTACGTGCTTTTATTTATAATAAAACAGCACACAAAAATGATATTATAATTCTCTTTTCAGATGCTGAGGAATTAGGTCTCAATGGAGCAGCTCTTTTTGTTAGCCAAAGCAATTGGGCAAAGGACATAGGTTTAGTACTCAATTTTGAAGCCCGTGGAACTGCAGGTCCAAGTTATATGTTAATGGAAGTCAACCAAGGAAATGCAACTATGGTTCATGATTTCATAGCAGCCAATCCAAGATATCCTGTTTCAAATTCTTTGATGTACAGTATTTACAAAATGCTACCTAACGACACTGATCTTACCATTTTCAGAGAAGAAGGTAAAATTCAGGGATTTAATTTTGCTTTTATTGACAAACATTTCAATTATCATACCCAACAAGATGATTATGCACATATTAGTCCAACAACTGTAGCACATCAGGGGACCTATTTAATGCCACTGCTGAATTATTTTTCAAATTCTAATTTAAATTCACTGAATTCAACCGAAGATTATGTCTATTTCAATACACCGCTAAATTTTATTAGTTATCCTTTTTCTTGGATATTTCCAATGGTTATTAGCTCTTTGATTTTCTTTCTCTTTTTAGTATTCATTGGTCTTGGAAAAAGAATATTATTTCCAAAAGAAATCATTAGAGGTTTTATTCCTCTTTTTGGCGCACTTATTACTAGTGCTTTAGTAAGCTTTTTAGGATGGAAAATGCTTCTTGTAATTTATCCTCAGTACTCCGACATTCTTCAGGGATTCACCTATAATGGTCATGCTTATATTGCCGCTTTTGTATTTTTAAGTTTGGCTATTTGCTTTTTATTTTATGCTAAAGCAAAAACGGAAATCAGATCCTTAAACTTATCCATTGCACCATTATTACTTTGGTTAATTCTCAATTTTGCAATTGCTTTTTACTTACCCGGAGCTGGATTTTTTAGTATTCCAATTATTTTTGGATTGCTAATTTTAGCCTCTTTTGTAATTAGTCAAAAAACAAACAATACTTTAAATTTAATTTTAAGCATTCCGGCATTAATCATTTTTGTCCCTTTTATAACGATGTTTCCAATAGGATTGGGCCTAAAAATACTCGCTGGAAGTGCCATTTTAACTGTACTTCTATTCAGTTTGTTAATTCCCGTTTTGGGAAAATTTACTAGAAAAGGAATTTGGGCTACTTCAATGTTTGCACTTTCCATTGGATGTTTCTTTTATGCGCATTTAAACTCCAATTACGAAACTGGAAAAGCCAAACCTAATAGTTTGCTATATGTTTACGATGCTGATAAAAAATCGGCTTTGTGGGCAACCTATGATACTAATCTAGATTCTTGGACCAAAAAATATTTAGGTGCAAATCCACAAAATGCAAAAACTTTAAATCAAAACCCTTTATACAGCAAGTACAATTCGGGTTTCACTTTTACTAATCAGGCTCCTATCATAAATCTAGCACTTCCAAAAATTGAATTTTTAAAAGATAGTATTGCAGGTAATCAACGACTCTTAAAAATTAAAATAAGTTCAAATAGAAAAGTAAATCGATACGATATTTTTGCTAATCCAAAAATGATTTTCTACAATTTAAAAGCAAACAAAACTCGTAGTTTGGGTCAAAAAGGTGCGTTATATCAAAGAAAAGGCAAGAAAATACTTAGTTATTATGTAGTCAATAACGAGCCTTTAGAATTAGAATTTAGCGTTCCGAAAAACACGATAATTGATATGAATCTCTTGGAAAGTTCCTTTGATTTGATAACAAACCCCTTGTTTTCTATTGCCAAAAGAGAATCTTGGATGATGCCAACTCCTTTCGTTTTAAATGATGCTGTGTTAATTCAACAAAAGATAAAACCTACTGAAATTAAAATTATTGAAAAGCCCATAACTATAATCCCAAAGGTTTTTGTGAAAAAATATCCCGCTAAAATTGTTGTTGATAGTTTGAAAAATCCCTGATTTCATGAATAAAATCAGAATTGAAATCCTTTCTTGTAATAATCTAAATAAAAATGTCCCTCAGATTGACAAAAAATAAAAATGACTAAAATTAGCATTCTCGGTTGTGGCTGGTTGGGTTTTCCACTGGCAAAAAAAGGACTCCAAAGAGGCTTTTCTATAAAAGGATCAACCACTTCAATTGAAAAAATTTCCCTCATAAAAAAGGAGGGAATTCAGCCTTTTTTAATTTCCTTGGAAACCAAAGCCGTCAATGGGCCTGTTGAAGATTTTCTTCACGAAAGTGAAATTTTAATAATCGATGTTCCACCTAAATTAAGAGGGAATTCGAATGCTATTTCAACAGAAGTTAGAAAGACCTATGTTGAAAAAATAGAAACTTTAATTCCTTTTATTATTAAATCTACGGTTTCTAAAGTGCTTTTTATTAGCTCTACTTCGGTCTATTCTGAAGATAGTGGAATGGTAACAGAGTTAACAAGTCCAAGTCCTATTACTGAAGCAGGTAAGCAACTATTAGACGTGGAAATGCTTTTGAAAAACAACTCCAAGTTTGATACCACAATACTTCGCTTTGGAGGATTAATAGGAGCAGATCGAAATCCAGCTCGCTTTCTTGCAGGGAAAGAAAATTTGGAAAATCCCGATGCGCCTATAAATTTGATTCATCAGGAGGATTGCATCGAAATTATTCTACAAATTATCGAAAAAAATGCTTGGAATGAAACTTTTAATGCCGCAGCTCCTTTTCATCCTAGTCGCGAAAAATATTATACTCAAAAAGCTGAAGAAAATAATTTGGTTATACCAAAATTCAATCATTCCAATCCATCCATTGGAAAAACTATTGACGCTACTAAACTAGAAGCTGTTTTAATGTATACATTTACCCAACTGAATTTATAGGGTGAAAACTAAAATTAAGAATCTTGTTTCTACTAGAATTACCGCTATTGGGTTACCAATGCTAGCATTGTGCTGGGTTAGCTTTTTTTGGGGAACAACCTGGATTGCTTCCAAAGAAGGCGTTAAACATATGCCCGCTTTACAACTCGCTGCCATGAGGCAATTCTTTGGTGGTTTTATTTATATTTCCTTTTTCCTTTTCAAAAAAGCGCCTTGGCCAAAAGGAAAACAATGGAAAACCATTATTATTCTCAGTATCTTAAATTTTGTTTTAAGCAATGGTTTAAGCACTTGGGGTGTGAAGTATATCAGTAGTGGCTTAGGAGCTATAATTGGAGCGCTGGTTCCTTTATGGGTTGTGGTTATCACTTTTTTTAGAGGAGAGCGATTGGCCCGATTAGCCTTTGTTGGACTAATCATAAGTTTTGCAGGTATTTGTGTTGTGTTTTATGATCACCTCAGCGATTTCCTAATTCCTAATTTCAGATTTGGGATATTTATTTCGATTATTTCAACCCTTACTTGGGCATTTGGATCTTTGTATACGAAGAAAAAAGCAGCTACATTTAATCCTTATTTTAGTTTAGGATTGCAAATGTTCCTTTCCAGCATTTTGCTTTTTGCTTATACTGGCGCAACAGGAACTTCCATAAATTTAAGTTTGATTCCGGCAATTTCTTGGTGGTCCATCTCCTATTTAGTTGTTTTTGGTTCTGTTCTTACATTCATTGCTTATATCTATGCTTTACAGCATCTTCCTGCCGCAATAAACAGCGTTTATGCTTACATCAACCCAATAATAGCGGTAATTCTAGGGTCGCTGATTTTTGGTGAAACACTCAATGCAGCCATCGCAATTGGCGGCATTGTTACACTAGCTGGTTTATATATGGTGAATATTTCGATGAGAAAGACTCGAAATAAAATTGGACTGTAAATAAAAATCCCATTCGTCTAAAAAATAGGCGAATGGGATATATATTTTAATACTAAAAACGATTACCAAATATGTACTCTTTTTTCTGGAGCTATAAACATTCCATCACCTGATTTAATGTTGAAAGCCTCGTAAAAAGAATCAACATTTTGTAAAGGCACATAAGCACGATACATTCCTGGAGAATGCGGATCCGTTTTGACTTGATTTTTTAAAGCCTCATCTCTCATTTTAGAGCGCCATATAGTTGACCATGAGATAAAGAAACGTTGCTCTGGCGTATATCCATCAATTAATCCTGGATTTCCATTTGCTTTTAAGTATAATTGTAAACCGTCATAAGCTGCATTTACACCTCCTAAATCCCCAATGTTTTCTCCCAAAGTAAATTTACCATCTACAAAAGTACCTTTTAAGGGTTCCAAAGCGCTATATTGATCCGAAAGAGCAGTAGTTAAGGCGGTAAATTGTTTTAAATCTTCTTTAGTCCACCAGTCTACTAAATTTCCGTTTGCATTATATCGAGCACCCGAATCATCAAAACCATGAGAAATTTCATGCCCAATTACCGCACCAATTCCACCATAATTTACGGCTTCATCTGCTTGATAATTATAAAAAGGAGGTTGCAATATTGCTGCTGGGAAAACAATCTCATTATAGGATGGATTGTAATAAGCATTCACTGTTTGTGGTGACATTCCCCATTTTTCTTTATCAACTGGTTTTTTTAATTCTGCAATATTTTCATTGTATCGCCATTTTGAAATGCTTTTCACATTATCAAAATAAGTTCCGCCTTCCGCAGGACTTTTTAATGTCAATTCCGAATAATCTTTCCACTTATCGGGATAACCAATTTTAATCCTAGATTTATGTAATTTCTCTACAGCACTTAATTTGGTTTCTGCTGACATCCAACTCAAATTATTAATTCGGTTTTCAAAAGCAAGAAATACATTTTTAATCATTTTTTCGGCTTTGGCTTTAGCTTCAGCTGGAAATTTTTTCTCAACATATAGTTTCCCTAATGCTTCACCAACTGATCCGTTTAGAGTTTGCAAAGCATTTTCATTACGAGGTCTTTGTTTGATTGCACCGGTAAGTGTTTTACCATAAAATTCCCAATTGGCTTTTTCTAAATCAGTAGATAACTGATTCGAAGCATCACTCAATAAAGTCCAACGCATATATGCTTTCCAATCTTCAATTTTATTTTCTTTGAAAATAGTTTCCAAAGCCATCATGTATTTTGGCTGTGAAACGATCAATGAATCAACACCTGGCAAACCAACTTTTGTTAGGTAAACTTCCCAATTGATTGAAGGTGTCAATTTTTGTAAATCGGCAACCGTCATTGGATTATAGGTTTTTCTTCGGTCTCTTCGTTCCACTCTGTCTAATCTAGGTTTTGACATTGCAATTTCGAGAGCCAAAATTTTATCCGCATTAGCCTTAGCTTCAGCTGGCTTATCTCCTAAATAAGTTAGCATTTTTGCTACATGAACAACATATTTAGCCCTTTTTTCTTTAGAATCAGCATCTTCAGAAACATAATAATCACGATCTGGCAAACCTAAATCGCCCATTCCTATATTTACAACATTTCTATTGCTGTTTTTGGCGTCTGAACCAACTCCTACACCAAAAAATCCAATACCTCCAATTGGCTCCATTTCTATTAACAAGGCTTCTAAATCCGCAATGTTTTTAACTGCATTAATTTTAGCCAAATAGGGTTTCAATGGCTTTAAGCCTTGTTTATTTCTCGCTACAGTGTCCATAATGGTTTTGTAGAGATTGATCGCTTTTCCTTGATCTGTTGTTGAAGTATATTTTGGATTAGAACTTGCTTCTTTCAAAATTTCCAATACATCATTATCGGTATTTTGACGCAATTCGTCAAAACTTCCCCATCTTGTTTTATCACTTGGAATGTCGGTTTTATCCAACCAGCTTCCATTTACAAATTGGAAAAAATCAGTACTTGGTTTTACTGATTTATTCATTAAAGAAACATTAATTCCGGGCTCTTTTGGTGCTGGGGCATTTTGGGCATTGCTTTCTGATATTCCAATAACAATCGGAATCAGGAAAAGCAGCTGTTTTTTAAACTGTATTTTCATGTTGTAATTATAAGTTAGTTACGACAAATCTATTCAATAAAAAAATTAAAAACTGTTAAGGAAAAATTAAATAAACATTTTGTTAATTTGATTTAATAGAGAAGTCCTTTTCGTACTTTTGCATCAAATTTATTATTATGTTAGGGTTTTTAAAAAAATACAAGTTCTTTTTCGGGGTAATGGCGATTTTTTCGGTAATTGTAATCTCTTTATTTTACTCCGCTTTAAATCCAAAAAAAACGCTTAAAATTTACAACCCATCTGATGTAAATCCGGAATTAGTAGACAGCACAATTCAATATATTAGCAAATACCACACAATTGCTGATTTTTCATTTGTCAATCAAAACGGAAAAACAATCACTCAAAAAGACTACGAAGGCAAAATTTATGTGGCTGATTTTTTCTTTACAACCTGTGGGTCGATCTGTCCAAAAATGACAACGAACTTAGTGGAGGTTCAGAAAGCAATAATAAATAATCCAAAAGTATTATTGCTGTCTCATACCGTTTTTCCAGAAATTGACAGTGTTGCTGTGTTGAAAGCCTATGCAATTAAAAATGGCATAAATGATTCGAAATGGAACTTAGTAACTGGTGATAAAAAAGCAATTTATACTATGGCCAGAAAATCATATTTGGCTGTCAAACTAGGAAAACCCTCTGAATTATACGACATGGTTCATACCGAAAATTTTGTCTTAGTAGATGCTAAAAAAAGAGTTCGTGGATTTTATGATGGTACCAATAAAGAAGATGTGAAGCGCTTGATTGAAGATATTAATTTTTTAAGCAACGAATAATGGATTTTAAAAAATTCGAGTCCTCCAATATTTCTTGTACGAAATAAATTACCGAATTAGAATCTCTCCTTTTTTTGTTTAAATAAGTTACAAAAATGATAATTATCATTTTTATTTATTTTATAATATGTACTTTTGCAATCTTAATTCAATCTAAATAAGGTTTGCGAACTACCATAAAATCACTTAAAAAAGGAGAGAAGGCTATTATAAAAGATTTCGATATCGACACGGTACCTTTAAAATTATTAGAGATGGGCTGCTTGCCTGGTAATGTTGTCGAATTACTTCAAATTGCTCCTTTTGGTGATCCGCTTTATTTGAATATAAATGGTTCTCATGTTGCTATTCGTATTGAAACCGCCCGTGAGATTGAAGTTGAAATTATTAAAATCAACTTATGACCAGTAAAAAGAATATCAATGTCGCTTTAATAGGGAATCCAAATACAGGTAAAACTTCCGTTTTCAATCAGCTTACTGGATTAAATCAACAGGTTGGAAATTATCCTGGAATTACGGTTGAAAAAAAGATTGGTTTTTGTAAACTACCGAATAATGTCAAGGCCAACATACTGGATTTACCTGGTACTTATAGTTTAAACGCAAGTTCGATTGATGAAAATGTTGTCATCGAATTACTACTTAATAAAACGGATAAATTATATCCTGATGTGGTCCTTTTAATTACAGATGTTGAAAATTTAAAAAGGAATCTACTTCTTTTTACTCAAATTAAAGATTTAGAAATCCCAACCATTTTGGTCATCAACATGGCCGACAGAATGAAATACAAAGGAATTTCTTTGAATATCCCTTATCTCGAAGAACAATTAAAAACTAAAATTGCTTTAATCAGTTCCAGAAAAGGTTTTGGTATTGAGGAACTCAAAAATCAGATTGTAAGTTACAACACTATTTCTGCTGAACCCTGTTTGAATGCCTCGAGCATAGACACCGAATATTTTGATACACTTCGCACCACTTTTCCGAACCAATTGCTTTATAAATTATGGTTGGTTATTACTCAGGATGTAAATTTCTTAAATTTAGAACGTAATGAAATTCGGAGTTCATTTACCAAATCCCATTCTGATTTAAAACGGTTACAACAAAAGGAAACCATAAAACGCTATCAGTTTATTAACGAAGTGCTCAAAGAAGGTATGAGCATTGACGCCTCTATTGCAAAAGATTTCCGATCTAAATTGGATCGGGTTCTGACCCATAAAATTTGGGGTTATGTTATATTTTTTGTTATTTTATTTGTTATTTTCCAATCTATTTTTGATTGGTCTAAAGCACCAATGGATTTTATTGACAGCAGTTTTGCTTCCCTGAGTTCCTTTGCTGGAGAAAATTTACCCCAAGGCATATTAACGAACTTAATTTCCCAAGGAATTATTCCAGGCATTGGTGGCATACTAATATTCATCCCACAAATTGCGTTTTTGTTTCTTTTTATATCCATTTTAGAAGAAAGTGGCTACATGAGCCGCGTGGTATTTTTGATGGATAAAATCATGCGTAAATTTGGCCTTTCCGGCAAAAGTGTCGTCCCATTAATTTCTGGAACAGCCTGTGCCATTCCAGCAATTATGGCTACACGAAATATCGAAAATTGGAAAGAAAGACTGATTACCATTCTCGTTACTCCATTCACAACTTGTTCCGCAAGATTGCCTGTATATGCTATTATTATAGCTTTGGTCATTCCAGACGAACGAGTTTTAGGACTATTTAACATGCAAGGACTTACTCTAATGTTACTCTATCTTTTGGGTTTTGGAATGGCTATTTTTTCAGCTTGGGTTTTAAATAAAATACTAAAAATTAAAGGCAAAACTTATTTTGTGGTTGAAATGCCTAATTATAAATTACCCATGTTTAAAAATGTGGCTATTAATGTAATTGAGAAAACCAAGGCATTTGTTTTTGGTGCCGGTAAAATTATTTTGGCCATTTCTGTTGTATTATGGTTTTTAGCTTCCAATGGTCCTGGAGAAAATTTTAATGATGCTGAAAAAATAGTAACTACAATAAATCAGACAAATCAATTATCTAAAATAGCCTTAGAAAATGCAATTGCTTCTCATAAATTAGAAAACTCCTATATTGGTTTAATGGGAAAAACCATCGAACCTGCAATTTCTCCATTAGGTTATGATTGGAAAATAGGAATTGCAGTGATTACCTCATTTGCAGCTAGAGAAGTTTTTGTAGGTACTTTAGCTACTATCTATAGTGTGGGAGGAAGCGATAATCAGGATACTATAAAAAACAAAATGAAAGCAGAAGTTAATGCCGAAACCGGAGAAAAAATATTCACTTTTGCCTCTGGTATATCCTTGCTTTTATTCTATGCTTTTGCCCTTCAATGCGCCAGTACTATTGCCATTACTAGAAAAGAAACCAACAGCTGGAAATGGCCTCTTGGACAACTTATCCTTATGTCTGGTTTAGCTTATATTGTAGCTCTTTTGGCCTATCAAATACTGAAATAAAAGAGTAGATTTAGTTTCATTGTTGCATCAAATGTTAAAGTTAAAAATTTCTTATTTTTAATTTGTCTAAATAAATTTTAGGCTTTACATTTGCAATCTAGAATAAATCTAAATAAAAATGATGAAATTAATTTTCGCTGCCTTACTGCTTACTTCTCCTTTCCTATTTTCACAAGAGTTAGAGAAATCCATTTCTAAAAAAGACAGTATCGAAACTTTATCCGAAGTCATTATCACCACCGATGCTATTATTGGAAGTAAATTTAAAGCAAAAAATAAAGCAGGTTCTACCTATTTTATTTCTCCAAAAGAATTAAAAACCTTCAATTATGATGATGTTTCCAGGATTCTAAGAACCGTTCCCGGAATAAATATTCAGGAAGAAGAAGGTTTTGGCTTAAGACCTAATATCGGTATGAGAGGAACTAGCCCAGATCGTTCGAGTAAAATTACTCTTATGGAAGATGGCGTTTTAATTGCTCCTGCACCGTATTCAGCTCCTGCAGCTTATTATTTTCCAACTGTAAACAGAATGCAATCTTTTGAAATTCTGAAAGGCGGAAGTCAAATTCAATACGGACCTTACACCACAGGTGGTGCAATTAACATGGTTTCTACTCAAATTCCAAATGGATTTAAAGCCAGAGTTGTAGCCAGCATTGGTAGTTTTAATACTAAAAAAACCTATCTTAATATTGGAGATGAGCAGAAAAATTTTGGTTATGTACTAGAATATAACAATCGAAATTCAGATGGTTTTAAGAAAATTGATAACAGCTCTAAAAATACCGGTTTTCAAGGAAACGATTATGTAGCAAAATTTAGAATTAACACCGATGCTGATGCTAAAGTCTTCCAATCATTGACAGCTAAAATTCAGTATAGCGAAGATTTTGCAAATGAAACCTATCTCGGTTTAACCGAAGCCGATTACAGCCGCAGTCCATACCGAAGATATGTAGGTTCCAATGAAGATTATATTGACACGGAGCACAAACAAATTATGTTGACTCATTTTATTAAACCTTCCCAGAATTTCAGCATAACAACTAAGGCTTATAAAAATGATTTCGCTAGAAATTGGTACAAACTTGATGCTTTAAAACTAGGAACAACCAAAGTGGGGATCAATGCTATATTGACAAATCCAACAACCTATAATGCGGAATACTTGGCGCTAACAGGAGCAGGGAATACAATTGATAACGCTTTATTGGTGAAAGCCAACAACCGAATCTATGAAGCAAAAGGAATACAATCGGTAGCTAATTACAATTTTCAAACCGCAAATGTCAAACATGATATTGATTTTGGTTTTCGATACCACGAAGATTTTGAAGACCGTTTTCAATGGGTTGATGGTTATGCCATTCAAAATGGAGTGATGAATCGAACCTCAACAGGAACTCCAGGGACCGATGAAAACAGAATTACAAAAGCAGAAGCTCTTGCAGCTCATGTTCTTTACAATATAACTTACGAAAAATTTACTTTCTCTCCTGGAATTCGATATGAAAATATAAATTTTAGAGCTTTAAATTATGGAACTAGTGATATTTCTCGATCAGGAACTAATTTGGTCAAAGGGAACAATCATATTGATGTGTGGATTCCGGGAATGGGAATTCTTTACAAAATTAATGAGGATTATAATCTGTTTACAAGCGTTCACAAAGGGTTTTCTCCTCCGGGAGCTAAAGTTGGAGAAGATGCCGAAAACAGCATCAATTCAGAACTCGGTTTTCGCTTTCGCAAAAATGCATTTTATGGAGAATTGATTTGTTATTATAATGATTTTTCAAATTTACAAGGTGCCGATAATATGTCTGGTGGCGGAAGCGGAACTGGTGATTTATTTAATGCTGGAGCCGCAATTGTTAAAGGAATAGAATTTCTGGCCACGTACGAAATTTTGAATGACCCTATGAATGGCTTTAAAATTCCGATTAGTTTATCCTATACTTTAACAGACACCAAATTAAAAAGCGATTTTAATAGCCCAATTTGGGGGAATGTAACTCGTGGTGATGAAATTCCGTATATCGCAAAAAATCAGTTTTCACTTTCTGCCGCTTTGGAAACAGCCAAATTCAATATAGCTATCAGTGGAAAATACCAAGATGCCTTTAGAACATTAGCCGGAAACGGAACCATTCCATCTCAAAATAAAGTGAACAATAATTTTATTGTTGATGTATCGGCCAAATACCACTTAACTAAAAAAGTGAGCTTAATGTCTAATATTATAAATTTATTAGATAAAAAATATTTAGTTTCTAGAGTTCCAGCCGGACTAAGACCGGGTATGCCATTTAATGTTAATGTAGGGATTATGGCTCAGTTTTAATATAAAACAGAAGTACTTTAACTTTAAATCAATACATTCTAAATCGAATTTTTGTAAATTTGTTCTATGAATATTCAAGAAATTTTAGCTTATATAATTCTCGGAATCGCACTAGCGTTCTTAATTAGAAAATTTTTTCTCAAGAAGAAAAAGTCGGATAAAAGTTGTGGTACCGATGATTGCGGATGTCATTAAAAAACGTTTAGAATTACTAATGAATTGTTTTTCTATCCTAAAGCAACATCAAGTACCATCATAATAATAAAACCCCCTATAAATCCTAAAGTAGCAATATCCGTATTTTTGTCTTGTTGCGTTTCTGGAATCACTTCTTCTACAACTACAAAAACCATTGCTCCTGCAGCAAAAGCTAAAGCATAGGGTAAAATAGGTGTAAAAAAGGTCACTGCAAAAGCACCGAAAACAGCTGCAACAGGTTCTACTAAAGCGGAAGATTGTCCGTACATAAAACTTTTCATTCGACTCATTCCCATTCGTCGCAAAGGCATAGAAACTGCTATTCCTTCGGGAAAGTTCTGAATTCCTATTCCAATTGCTAATGTTACAGCTCCAGCGATGGAAGCTTCCGGAATACCAGCGGCTACTCCACCAAACAAAACACCTACAGCTAAACCTTCTGGAATATTGTGTAATGTAATTGCCAAAACCAACAAGGTGGTTCTTTGCCAAGGTGTTTTAATCCCTTCTGTTTGCTTAAAGTTTATATGGATATGAGGTAATAATTTATCCAAACCAAAAATGAACAAAGCGCCTAGAAAAAAACCGATGGAAGCCGGCATCACCTTCTCAAAACCTATACCAGAACTCATTTCAATTGCTGGAGCCAATAAACTCCAAAAACTCGCCGCAACCATTACTCCTCCTGTAAAACCAAGCATTCCGTCGAGAACAGTTCTGTTCATTGTTTTAAAAAAGAAAACAAATGAAGCACCAAAAGCAGTCAGAAACCAAGTGAATAAACTGGCGTAAAAAGCAGCTAATATGGGATCAATACTTTTAAAATAATCAATAATCGATTCGAACATAATTATTTAATGTATAAGTTAATCGCAATTTTATTTGAAATCGATAATTCTCTTGAGTCTAGGCGTATTTTAAAAGAGGAATCAAATGACTCTTTTTCTATAATTTCAATTTTTGAGCCTAATGCAATCCCTTGCTTGTCTAAATATTTTAGAAATTCAGAGGAACTGTCTTTTACGCCTACACAAATTCCGATTTTATTTTTATCGAATTCCGATAATAACTGTTTATCGACTTGGATCATTTGTCCATTTTTATCTGGAATCGGATCTCCGTGAGGATCTTCTTTAGGGTAATCTAAAAATTCATCTAATTTATTGATTAATTTTTCTGATTTTATATGTTCCAACTGATCGGCAACATCATGAACCTCATCCCAGGAAAAATCTAATTTGGCAACTAAAAAATATTCCCACAGACGGTGTTTTCGTACAATCATTTTTGCCGATAATTTCCCCTTTTCTGTAAGAGAAACCCCTTGGTATTTGGTGTAATTCACTAAATTTTTATCTGCTAATTTCCGAAGCATATCCGTAACGGATGAAGCCTTTGTTTCCATTTTCTCTGCTATGGCATTCGTGCTAATTTCAGAATCGGAAACCGCTCGTAGATGGTAAATAGTTTTAAGATAATTCTCTTCTGAAAAAGTCATAATGTGTTATTTTTATTCTAAAAGGAAAACCTTCTAATTTAATTCTTAACTATAAACAACGGAATCGCAATTCTGTGCCGCAACTGATCAATCGTCGTTCCAAAAACTAGATCTTTGAAACCGGTGTGACCATGAGTTCCCATAACTAGAACATCAAAATTTCCATTATTTATAATCTTCGGTATCGCTTTGTTTGGTTTGCCATATCCCAATTGTATGCTAACCTTAAATCCTTTTTCGGTTAGCATTAATTTGTATTCTTCTAATAATTTCTCGTCAATAAGTGTTTCGTGATCTTCAATGGTATCTCCATAAACAAGAGCTCCAACTGTTTCTACTATATGAATTAGGGTGTAATTAGCTGTCGTTCCACCCAATTCAAATGCGTGATTTAAGGCTATTTCATCTGCATTTGAAAAATCAACAGAAACTGCAATATTCTTTTTGGAATAATTCCCTGAAGCCGAAAACTGGAGTTTTAGATTGTGCGGTGAATGATTGTGAATATCCGTTTTTAATTTTGTGAAAATCGGTTTAACCACAATATACAATAACAATATTAAAAATCCATATGCCAGCGGAACCACTGTTAACCATAATACCATTGGACTTTCAGAAGTTTCCAACCAGCCAGAAAGGGCACTATAAACTAATTTAATATTGAGTGAAACTATTATTAAAGCAATTATCCAAGAGGCAATTTTAGTAATTCTGCCAATGTGAAAACCCTTCATTTTTGATTTATCACTCACAAAATGAATCAACGGTATAATGGCAAACCCCAATTGTAAACTTAAAATTACCTGACTAAAAATCAACAATTTACCAGTGATACTTTCACCATATATCAAAATGATAATTACAGCAGGTACAATTGCAATTAATCGGGTGATTATTCTTCTAACCCAAGGTTGAATTCGTAAATTTAAATACCCTTCCATTACAATTTGCCCAGCCAAAGTTCCCGTAATAGTGGAGCTTTGTCCCGCAGCAATCAAGGCTACAGCAAACAATATGGGCGCTAGTTTGTTTCCTAAAAGTGGTTCCAGAAAACGATGTGCATCCTGAATTTCG
>CANEZU010000006.1 GCA_947444255.1 Flavobacteriaceae bacterium
AAAGAGTTGATGGAATAATGATTTCCTTATCCAATGATTCCAATGATGAAGATCACATCAAAAATATAATGCGGAAGAATATTCCCTTAGTTCAATTTGATAAAATCGCAAAATTAATCCCAAGCTCTAAAGTGATTATCAATGACCAGAAAGCATCCATGGAAGCGGTTCAGCATTTGATAGATAAAGGGTGTAGGAAAATTGTTCATATTCGCGGACCCGTAAATCCCCAAAATGCAATTGACCGTTTTCTGGGTTATAAAAAAACCTTGGAAAAAAATAAAATACCCTATGATTCCAATTTGGTTTATACCTGTAAAAATGTGACTTTTGAGGAAGGCAGCTTTTTTGCTAAACAAATGCTGGAAGAACATCCCGATATTGATGGCGTATACGCCGTTACAGATCTTGTTGCAGTAGGGGTTCTGGCTCATTTTAATGAAGTCAAAATTCAAGTCCCAAATCAGATTGCTGTTATTGGATTTAGCAATTGGTTTATATCCCAAATATTTACGCCCAAACTGAGTACCGTGGATCAGCCTAGCTATGAAATGGGCGTCTCGGCTTTTAATTTATTATTGGAAGAAATGATGGCTAATAAAGAGGATCTCGAATTTAAACCGAGAACTATTGAATTAGAAACTCATATTATTGAGAGAGAATCTACTCTAAGAATTTAATATTCCGCTGCAATCCATTGAATTTTGTTCTTTTTATGGCCGAGTTGGCGAATACTTTCTTAAATACATCTTCGCTAATTTCTATCCAGTCTTTTTTAGTCTTAGATAGCAAATCTGGATTTGGATTAAAAAGTGGCTCATTATGGGCTTTCGAAAATCGATTCCAGGGACATACATCCTGACAAATGTCACAGCCAAATGCCCAATCATCTAACTTCCCTTTGAATTCCTGTGGAATATTGTTTTTGAGTTCTATCGTAAAATAAGAAATACATTTACTTCCATCAACTACATACGGTGCGATGATTGCCGATGTAGGGCAGGAATCAATGCAGGCGGTGCAGGAACCGCAATGATCTGTTGTTGCTTGATCATATTCTAAATCTAAATCAACAATCAGTTCCGCTATAAAATAAAAAGAACCAACTGATTTTGTGAGTAAATTACTGTTTTTACCAATCCATCCTAAACCACTTTTAGCTGCCCACGCCTTATCTAAAACAGGGGCCGAATCTACAAAAGCACGCCCATTAACTGCTCCAATTTCAGTCTGAATGGAATCTAATAATTCTTTTATTTTCTCCTTAATGACAATATGATAATCCTGACCATAAGCATATTTAGAAATTTTATAAGTATCGTCAATCTGATTTTCGGAGGGATAATAATTCAATAGCAAAGAAATAACGCTTCTTGCTCCATCCACTAGCAAAATTGGATTCAGTCGTTTATCAAAGTGATTATCCATATAAGACATTTCCCCATGTCTCTGGTTTTTGAGCCAAGATTCTAGCCTTGGCGCTTCGGCTTCCAAAAAACCAGCTTTACTGATACCACAAGACAAAAATCCGAGGCGCGATGCTTCGGATTTTATAAAATGGGTGTATTTTTCTCTATTTTGAATCACTTCTAGGATATCAGTTCAATTTAAAACAAACCACCTTGGATATTCGTTCTTATCTTTCCTAAATGGGTATAAGCTTTCTCTGTAACTTCTCTACCTCGAGGAGTTCGCATAATAAAACCTTCTTGAATTAAAAAAGGCTCATATACTTCTTCAATAGTTTCACTACTTTCGGATACCGCTGTTGCCAATGTAGATAAACCTACAGGACCGCCTTTAAATTTATCAATAATCGTGTGCAGGATCTTATTGTCCATTTCGTCTAATCCATGTGCATCAACATTTAATGCTTTAAGGGAATAACGAGCAATTTCAATATCGATCGTACCGTTTCCTTTAATTTGAGCAAAATCACGAACACGTCTTAGTAGAGCATTCGCAATACGAGGCGTTCCTCGGCTACGACCTGCTATTTCAATAGCCGCTTCCATGCTAATGGGCATCTTTATAATTGCGGAACTTCTTTGAACAATAGTTGTCAAAAGTTCAGTAGTGTAATATTGTAATCGGCTTTGTATTCCAAAACGAGCCCGCATGGGCGCAGTGAGTAAACCGGATCGGGTTGTGGCACCAACTAATGTGAATGGATTTAAATTAATTTGAACCGAACGCGCATTAGGCCCTGATTCGATCATTATATCGATTTTGAAGTCCTCCATTGCCGAATACAAATATTCTTCGACTATGGGGCTTAAACGGTGTATTTCGTCAATGAAAAGCACATCACGCTCTTCAAGGTTAGTTAGCAAACCCGCCAAATCTCCTGGCTTGTCCAAAACAGGTCCTGAAGTAATCTTAATACCTACTCCCAATTCATTAGCTAAAATATTAGCTAAAGTCGTTTTTCCCAATCCCGGAGGTCCGTGAAAAAGGGTGTGATCTAGTGCTTCATTCCTTTGATTCGCAGCTTTAACAAAGACTTTTAAATTTTCCAATATCTGATCTTGGCCAGCAAAATCATCAAAGGCAAGTGGTCTTAATTTTTTTTCAAGATCCAGTTCTTCCGGATTGAAATTTGTATTTGTCGGATCTAAATTTTCATTCATATAACAAAGATATAGAAAGTTATTTATGGAATTACCGTTTTTTACTTTAGAACATTCAAAACAAAATAAAAAAGCCTTTCCAATTGGAAAGGCTTAATTTATATTGATATAAATTCTAATTGTGTATTTCTTCTTCACCTTCTTTCAAAGGCACATTTTGAGGAACAAAATCTTCATCATGACCGGGTTTGCTATAATCATAAGGCCATCTGTGAACTTCTGGTAAAGCACCAGGCCAGTTACCATGAATATGCTCTACGGGTGAGGTCCATTCCAAAGTATTCGACTTCCATGGATTCTGAACAGATTTCTTTCCGTAGAAAATACTACTGAAGAAATTATACAAAAATACCAATTGGAAAACACCTCCAATAAGTGCAAATACAGTAATCAAAACATTCACATTTTGTAAATCATCAAATAATGGAAAGTTTGTATTGGTGTAATAACGTCTTGGTAAGCCGGCTAATCCAATAAAGTGCATAGGGAAAAATACGCCATAAGCACATATGGCTGTTACCCAAAAGTGAACATAGCCTAAGTTTTTATTTAACATTCTTCCAAATAATCTTGGAAACCAGTGATAGATCCCTGCAAACATACCATACAAAGCAGATATACCCATTACTAAGTGAAAGTGAGCTACAACAAAATAGGTATCGTGAACATTAATATCAAGTGTACTATCTCCAAGAATAATTCCAGTTAATCCTCCCGTGATAAAAGTCGAAACCAAACCTATGGAGAATAACATCGCAGGATTTAATTGCAAATTACCTTTCCAAAGCGTAGTGATGTAATTAAAAGCTTTCACAGCAGATGGTATTGCAATCAACAAGGTCGTGAAAGTAAATACAGATCCTAAAAACGGATTCATACCTGAAATAAACATGTGGTGACCCCAAACTACAGTAGATAAAAAGGCAATCGCAAGAATTGACATGATCATCGCTCTGTATCCAAAAATTGGTTTACGGGAATTGGTTGCTATAACTTCAGAAGTTATACCCAATGCAGGTAGCAATACAATATAAACTTCAGGGTGACCTAAGAACCAGAATAAATGTTCAAATAAAACAGGTGACCCACCTTGATAATGTAATACTTCACCAGCTAAATAAATATCAGATAAGAAGAAGGAAGTTCCAAGACTTCGATCCATAATCAACAATAAAGCAGCAGATAATAAAACGGGAAAAGAAACAACTCCAATAACTGCTGTGATGAATAAACACCATACTGTTAAAGGCAATCTTGTCATAGACATTCCTTTAGTTCTTAAATTAATTACTGTAACTATATAGTTGAGGGAACCCATCAAAGACGAAGCTATAAAAATAGCCATAGAAGTCAACCATAAAGTCATTCCCATACCTGAACCACCAATTGCTTGAGGTAAAGCACTCAAAGGAGGATATATAGTCCATCCGGAGGATGCAGGTCCTGATTCCACAAATAAAGAGGAAATCATTATTACACAGGATATAAAGAACAACCAATAAGACACCATATTCATAAAACCTGAGGCCATATCTCGGGCACCGATTTGAAGCGGAATCAATAGATTACTAAAAGTACCACTCAGTGCGGCGGTAAGAACAAAGAAAACCATTATGGTTCCATGTATCGTTACTAGAGCTAAATAAATATCATTGGTCATAACTCCGTTTGGAGCAAATTTATCACCCAATAAAACATTAAATATTTTAAAAGATTCTTCCGGCCAAGCCAGTTGCATTCTAAAAAGCATTGACATTCCAACACCGATAATTCCCATAAATATACCTGAAATCAAGTATTGTTTGGCAATCATTTTATGATCGATACTAAAGATATATTTTGTTATAAAAGTATCTTTATGGTGGTGTTCATGTTCTTGATCGTGAGCGTGATCGTTAACTATAGCTGACATATATCTTTACTTTAAATTTTATAATTATTTCATTGCCATTGGGGCAACCATTTTTGCATCAATAACTTTGGAGGAATCAGCTGATTTTGAACCTGAATCTGCAGGACTTGCTGCTGTTTTAGAAGCTTTAAGCTCCTCCGCAAATGTAGGTTTTGAAGCCAACCACTTTTTATAATCCTCAGGTGTATCTACAATGATCTTCATTTGCATGTTATAATGAGATACCCCACAGATTTTGTTACAAAGCAATAAGAAATCAAAAGAATAAGGATCTAAAGCAGTTTGGCCATTAGCTACTAATTCAGCACTTTTCTTTACTCGTATCGCATTAATATTAGCTACCTTTTCTTGCATAAAAGGTTGTTCACGCATTTCATCAGTAGTAATATTTGGAGTAAAAGCAAACTGAGTAACCATTCCTGGAACACAATTCATCTGTGCTCGAAAATGAGGCATAAAAGCAGAGTGCAATACATCCTGTGATCTCATTTTGAAAAGAATCTTTTTTCCTTTTGGTAAGTGAAGTTCTTTAACCACTTTATCATCATTCCCATTTGGGTCTGATTCATCAACACCTAATGAATTGATTCCTTCTATATATCTAACATTGGCTTTACCCAATACATTATCTTCACCTGAATAACGAGCTGTCCAGTTAAACTGTTGTGCGTATAATTCGATCACAATAACTTCTTCGTCTTCATCAACAAACATAATATTTGTCCAAGCATACAATCCATAAAGAATTAAACCCGCTAATACGACTGCTGGTATTACACTCCAAATGAACTCTAATTTATCATTGTCAGCAAAATAAAGCGCTTTTTGATCTTTTCTACCTCTGTATTTAAAAGCAAAATAATACAATAAAGCTTGAGTAACTGCCTGAACGATAAAAATTAAAACCCAGGTAATGTTCATCAAATTATCAACTAATGCCCCGTGCTCTGAAGCCGGATGCTGAAGTACTAATTTACCCCAAGTTAAAAGACCATAAATTGTAAAGATGTAAATGAAAGCCAAAAAACCAAACATCAAATATCCTTGAATATTGTTATCTTCATCATTTGCAACTTGCGAATTATCCTTGCTAACGCCTACCTGAGTTAAATCAAATATCTTCGTTAACTGCCATAAAGCAATAGATAATAAAACTAAAACTATAATTACCAACAAACTTGTCATCTGTTTCTTTCTTTAAATATTAATAATGAAAATGTTTGCTTTCTTCTATAAAAGGATTTCTTTTTGGTAGTAAAGGCGATTTGGTCAAAGCATTAAATACTACATAAATAAATAATCCTAAGAAGAAAAGCACAGAACTTATTTCTGAGACCCCAATAAACCAACGATCACCAACTGCTGATGGCATGATCATATTAAAGAAATCAATATAATGACCTAGCAATATTACAGTTCCAGCCATAACAAGTACCCATGTAATTCTTTTGAAATCAGTATTGATTAAGATCAATATTGGGAAAACAAAATTCATAACAACAGCACCAAAGAATGGCAGATTGTAAAGTTGTATTCTTGTTATAAAATAAGTAATCTCTTCAGGTATATTAGCATACCAAATCAACATGAATTGTGAAAACCATAAGTAAGTCCAAAAAACACTGAAACCAAACATGAATTTCGCTAAATCATGTATATGACTCGTATTTACATGTTCCAAATATCCTGCAGATTTTAAATACAGGGCTACCAAACAAATTGTAGTGATTCCACTTACAAAGAAACTGGCAAAAACATACCATCCAAATAGGGTACTAAACCAGTGTGGATCAATTGACATAATCCAATCCCATGACATTATAGATTCTGTTACTATAAAGAATACTAAAAACATAGCGGAGATGTTAAAATTCTTTTTGTAGAAACTATCGTCAGTCGATTCATCTTGTGCCAAACAATTTTTGGCAGAAAAATAACGGTATAAATTCCATCCTATTAAAAATAGAGCAGCTCTGATAATCCAAAATGGAAAATTAAGATAACCCGCTTTAGCACTGATCAATTTATCATGAGCAACGACCTCTTTATCCAACCAGATAAATAAATGATTGGAATGAAACAATTGGAGTCCGGTTACTAATAAAAATATAAAAAATAAAACGGAGGCTACAGGTAAGAAAGCTGTGATACCTTGCATAACTCGAAATAATACCGGAGACCATCCTGCTTGAGCCACTTGTTGAATAGCATAAAAAGCCAAAACACCAAGAGATATAAGCATAAAGAAAATACAAGCTACATATAAAGCTGCCCATGGTTTATTTTGTAATTGATGCAAAACATGTTCTAAATGTTCTTTGTGTTCTGCATCTGCATGAGCATCAGTAGCTGGATGTGCTTCGGAAGCAACCGCATGAGCTTCACCGTGTGTTTCGTGACTTTCTGCAGCGACAATTTTTTCAATTTCTTGAATGTCTTTCGGTGCAGTTAAAAAACCATATCCAATCCCAAGAATACCAATGATCATCAGGAGGAAAGAAAATGTTTTTAATTTACTTGAAAATGTGTACATATCTATTAAGATCAGTTTGTTCTACAATTATAATTCACTTTTTAGTTTTACCACATAAGCAGCAACTAACCAACGTTCATGGGCGTCCAATTGATTTGCATAAGAACCCATTGAATTTAAACCGTAGGTTTGAACGTGAAAAATACTACCTTCATTGATAACTCGGTCCGCATAACTTGGTATTCCAAGTATTTTTCCCTGAGTAGCTAATTTACCTTTTCCGTTTCCGGCAACTCCGTGACAAATAGCACAGTATATTTCAAAAAGTTCTTTAGCTTTATCCATATCCTTTGGACTAATAGAGTCTAGAGGCGATTTTGAATTTAATTTAGCTAAATCATAACCAGCGGTAGAATTTTCATATTCATAAGGAACATAACCTCTTTTAATAGAACCCACTGCAGGAAGTTGACCTTCTTTTCCGTTTTTAAATGCATTCGATTCCGCATAAGTTTCATAACCTACCGATTCATACATATTAGGAAAGTATTGGTAATTAGGACTTTTCTTATCATGGCAAGAAGTTACTATCGCTGATAGACCTAATAAAATCATTATTTTATATACCCTTTTCATATCTTCTTTTAATGCTTATCAATTACTTTTACTTCTACCGCTCCAGTGCTTTGGAAAAATGAAACTAATTCTTCTTCGTTGTTGTTAATAGCAACTTCCATAAGAAAATGATCATCAGTAGTTCTAACATCTGGATTCTCGGCTTCTTTAAATGGCCATAATTTACTTCTCATATAGAAAGTAATAACCATTAAATGCGCAGCAAAAAATACTGTCATTTCAAACATAATAGGCACAAAAGCCGGCATGTTTTCTACATAACTAAAACTTGGTTTACCACCAATATCTTGGGGCCAATCCTGAATCATTATGTAATTCATCATCGCTGTAGCAACCGAAATTCCAATACATCCGTATATAAAAGAACAAATTGCTAAACGTGTTGGAGCAAGTCCCATTGCTTTATCCAATCCATGTACAGGAAATGGAGTAAAAACTTCTTCAATATGATGATGTGCTGCTCGTGTTTTCTTAACGGCATCCATCAAAATATCATCGTCATTATAAATGGCGTATATTACTTTATTACTCATGATGTGATTCTTTATTTGCTGCTCTTTCTTTAATATAAAATTCTCCGGTTCCTTTCAAAATTGTTTTTACTTCTGCCTGAGCAATCACCGGGAAGGTACGGGCATACAATAAAAATAATACAAAGAAGAATCCAATTGTTCCAATGAAGGTTCCAATATCAACAAATGTTGGGGAGAACATCGTCCAAGAAGATGGAAGATAATCTCTGTGCAAAGAGGTAACGATAATTACGAAACGCTCAAACCACATTCCAATATTTACAACTATTGATATAATAAAAGAGAACATAATACTGGTTCTTAATTTCTTAAACCACATAAATTGTGGCGAGAAAACATTACAAGTCATCATAGACCAATAAGCCCACCAATAAGGTCCTGTTGCTCTATTAAGGAATGCGTATTGTTCATATTCAACTCCAGAATACCAAGCAATGAAAAGTTCCGTAATATAAGCTACACCTACTATAGAACCCGTAATCATGATTACTATATTCATCAATTCAATATGTTGAACCGTAATATAAGCTTCTAGATTAGAAACTTTTCTCATGATAATAAGCAAAGTATTTACCATCGCAAATCCGGAGAAAACCGCTCCTGCAACAAAATAAGGAGGGAAAATGGTAGTATGCCAACCTGGTATTACCGAAGTAGCAAAGTCCATAGATACAATCGTGTGTACCGAAAGTACAAGTGGTGTAGCCAAACCTGCAAGAACTAAGGAAACTTCCTCAAAACGTTGCCAGTCTTTTGCTCTTCCGCTCCAACCAAAACTCAAAATAGAATAAATTCTTTTATTAAAAGGAGTGATTGCTCTATCTCTAAGCATTGCAAAATCGGGTAACAATCCAGTCCACCAGAAAACCAGGGATACTGAAAGGTAAGTAGAGATTGCAAATACATCCCATAATAATGGGGAGTTAAAGTTTACCCAAAGAGATCCAAATTGATTTGGAATCGGTAATACCCAATAAGCCAACCAAGGACGACCCATGTGTATAATTGGAAACAAACCCGCCTGAATAACAGAAAAAATGGTCATTGCTTCAGCAGAACGGTTAATAGCCATTCTCCATCGCTGACGGAATAATAATAATACTGCGGAAATTAAGGTTCCTGCATGTCCGATACCAACCCACCAAACGAAGTTTGTGATATCCCATGCCCAACCAACTGTTTTATTTAATCCCCATGTTCCGATACCTGTGGAAACCGTGTAAATGATACAACCTAATCCCCAAAGGAATGCGGTTAATGCAATTGAAAACACAATCCACCATTGTTTGTTGGCTTTACCTTCTACAGGTGCAGCGACATCAACCGATACATCGTGATACGATTTATCACCTATAATTAAAGGTTTTCTAATGGGAGCTTCATAGTGAGACGACATAATCCTTTATCTTGTTAATTAATTTAATATTTTTGACTAGGTATTTCTAACTTTAACGTGGTAGATAACGTTTGGTTTGGTACCAACATGCTCTAATAAGTGATACATTCTGTCATCTTCTGCTAAAACAGCTACATGACTTTCTTTATCATTTACATCTCCAAAAACCATCGCTCCAGTAGAACAAGCATTTGAACAAGCCGTTTGGAATTCTCCATCAACAACAGTTCTTCCTTCTCGTTTTGCTTTCAAAATGGTAGCCTGTGTCATTTGAATACACATAGAACATTTTTCCATAACTCCTCTTGAACGAACATTTACATCTGGATTCAATACCATACGACCTAAATCGTCATTCATATTGTAATCAAACTCACTGTTTTTGTTATATAAGAACCAGTTAAAACGACGTACTTTATAAGGACAGTTGTTGGCACAATAACGAGTACCTACACATCGGTTATAAGCCATTTGGTTTTGACCTTGACGTCCGTGTGATGTAGCAGCTACTGGACAAACAGTCTCACAAGGAGCATGATTACAGTGTTGACACATTACCGGCTGGAAAGAGACCTGTGGATTATCCGCTGGTTTTTCCATTTGTCCAAATCCATCTAAAGATCCTTTATCTCCAAATAAACCATCAAAATTTTCTTTCTTTTCATTGTCTTCTGCAAAAGTGTCTTCCGAAGAATAATAACGGTCAATACGCAACCAGTGCATATCACGACTTCTTCTTACTTCGGCTTTACCAACAACTGGAACGTTGTTTTCAGCATGACAAGCTATTACACAAGCACCACATCCGGTACAAGCATTTAAATCGATAGACAGATTAAAGTGATGTCCTACTGAACGATCAAATGAAGTCCATAAATCAACCGATGTAGCTTCTACTTCTTTGTGATCCAAAGAAACCATTGGAACTTCATTCCATTCTTTAGCATCTTTTGTATTAAAGATCTCTAAAGTAGTTTCTTTAATAATATCACCTCTACCCATCAAAGTTTTTTGACCTTGAACACAAGCAAATTCGTGATCTCCGTTTCCTTTAGCCAATTGAGCCGTTTGAACCGAATTGAATCCTTTATATAAAGAATAGGCATTAATACCTACCATCATTTCTTCTTTCATAGCCGCTTTACGACCGTAACCCAATGCCATACCAACAGTTCCTTTTGCCTGACCTGGCTGAACAATAACGGGTACATTTTCTAATTTCACTCCATTTACGGTAAGTGTGGCATAACTTCCGTTTAATCCACCATTAGCAACAATCTCATTAGACAAACCTAATGCATCAGCATCAAATCTAGAAACGGTAAGATAGTTATCCCATGAAACTCTTGTAATTGGATCTGGAAATTCTTGCAACCAAGGGTTATTGGCTTGCTGACCATCTCCTAAACCAGTTTTAGTATATAAAACCAATTCGAATCCTGCTACTGCTTTTGCTTTTGATAAAGCAGATGCTGCTGAAGTATAATCAAATGGTCTAGCAGTTGCAGCTGTTGCTACTCCTGTAAAAATCCCATCGTGTACAACCTGATTCCAAGAAGTACCGGCAACTATAGTTGAAGCATTCGCTCGTAAATAATCATAATAAGTTCCAGCACTACCATTTAAAGTAACTAAAACATCTTGAAATTGTTTCGTTTCAAATAAAGGACGAATAGTTGGTTGTGTTAAAGCATAAGCCCCTTTAGTAATACTTAAATCATTCCAAGATTCTAAATAATGAGGAACTGCAGCTGCTACAGATGTAAGTACAGCAGTTTCATCTTCTTTTAAAGAAAAGGCAACAGATACGGAAACCTTTTTTAAAGCTTCTGAAAATTGCGTGCTATTTGGTAAAGTATAAACTGGATTAACACCACTCATAATCAAAGTATGAACGCTTCCAGCTTCCATGTCTTTAATTAATTCCGTTACTTTCGCATTAGATCCTTTTCTAATTTGTCTGGTACCGATTGTAGAAAAAGAAGCACTTGCAAGAGCTTGGTTAATTGCCAATACTAACAATTGCGCATTTGTATCTTGAATACCAGAAACCAAAACACCTTGAGAACCTGCAGCTTTTAATTGTTGCGCTGCTTTTGTAACTACTGCATCAAATTCTTTATCTAAACTAGTAGATACAGCCGAATTAGTAATTACATTATATATTTTAACCAAAGCTTGTTTCTGATTTGCTGTTGACATCGGAATCCTTTTGTCAGCTGCAGCACCAGATAAAGTCATATTAGCTTCAAATTGATAATGACGAGACATTTTTCCGTTTTTCGGAATTCTGCCTTTCGCATAACTTGAATCGTAACTTCCACCTTGCCAATCACCTAATAAATCAGCTCCAACAGAAACGATTAGTGAGGCTTTTGAAAAATCATAATCTACTAATGCTCTTTCACCGTAAACAGCTTCAAAAGCATCTAAAGCTTCCGATTCAGAAACAGCGTCATAGATAACGTGTTTTGCATTTGGATTCTTAGCAATAAATTCTGCAATTAGTTTTTCAGTAGATGGACTTGCAAGAGTATTGGTTAACAATACCACTTGTTTCGCTTTTGCTTTAGCATCAGCAATACCTGCTACTATCTTAGCGTTCACATCAGCCCAAGCCGCTGGCTTACCAGCAATTTTTGGTTGCTTCAAACGCATACTATCATATAAAGATAATATAGAGGCATGAATTCTTGCATTAGCAGCAAATTTTGCTCCAGCAAGCGTGTTATTGTCTATTTTAATTGGACGACCTTCTCTGGTTTTAACTAATAAATTAGCAAAATCAAAACCATCAAAAACAGAAGTAGCATAATAATCTGCAACTCCAGGTATAATTTGATCCGGTTGAACAACGTAAGGTATTGACTTGTGTACCGGTCCTTCGCAGGCTGCAAGTGAAGCGGCCGCTGTAGAAAACCCAACGTACTTTAAGAAATCACGACGACTTGTTGCGGAAGAAGATAAATTTGATTTATCCCCAAGGAACTCGTCTGTTGGAATTGCTTCCGAAAATTCGTTATTTCTAAGCGCCTCAACAATAGAACTATTTTCGTTTAGTTCTTCAACACTTTTCCAGTATTTTTTGTTTGATGACATTATATATATATTAGCTTCTTAATAATTTGATTAATAGTGACATTTTCCACATTCCAAACCACCCATTTGAGCAGCAGTAAGTTTATCTACGCCATACTTTTTAGAAAGTTCTTCGTGAATTTTAGTATAATACTCATTACCTTCCATTTTAACTTCTGTTTTTCTGTGGCAATTTATACACCATCCCATTGTTAAGGGAGCAAATTGTTTTTGAATTTCATAAGTTTGAACTGGTCCGTGACAAGTTTGACATTCAATACCTGCAACAGCAACGTGTTGCGAGTGATTGAAATAAACAAAATCAGGTAAATTATGGATACGTACCCATTTTACAGGTTCGGTTTTTCCAGTATATTTTTGATTAGTTTGATCCCATCCTACTGCTTTGTATAGTTTTTGAATTTCACCATCATAGAATACTTTAGAATATTCAGCAGTAGCAGTTGTATCCGAAACTTCAGCTATACTTTTATGACAGTTCATACAAACATTTAAAGAAGGAATTCCGGAATGCTTGCTCACACGAGCTGAAGAGTGACAATATTTACAATTAATACCATTACTACCAGCGTGAATTCGGTGAGAATAATGAATCGGTTGAATCGGTTGATAATCCTGATCAACTCCAATTTGCATTAGGAAACCATACACAAAATAAGCACTTGCCAACAATAAGAATATAGAACTAACCAATACTAAAAATTGATTTCTTGCAAAAGCCCTCCAAATTGGTTCTGTAGGTTGTTTTTTAGGAACTTCTATTCCATTTGCTTTAGCTACCTTAGTAAGAACATTGCTCACTAAAAACAACATAACTATCAACATTAACATCACAACGGCTAAGGCCCCCAAAACAACATTGTTTGAAACACCACTACCACTAGCCTCAGTTCCCGGAGGACCTGCTGTTCCTGATGCAACTGCGGCTACAGGAGCTGCTTTTGGTTCAGAGGTATAAGCGATAATGTTGTCAATATCACCTTCCGATAATTGAGGAAAATGAGTCATGGCGACTTTATTATTTTCTTCATACACTTTTACAGCTGCTGCATCACCTGATTTAATAAGTTCAGAACTGTTATGTATCCACTTGTACATCCAAGCCATATCATGCTTTGCAGCAATATTACGAAGCATTGGTCCTGTTGCTTTAGCATCAAGCTTGTGACAAGCAGCACAATTGGAGTTGAAAAGTTCTTTTCCTTTTACAGGATCCGCGCCAGTAGCTGCTGGAGCTGCCGGGGCTGTAGTTGCTGTTGCTGCAGCTGCCGGAGCAGCATTTTGAGCATTTGAAGATAAGGACAACGTTAGCATTAAAGCTAAACTAAAAATTATAATCCTTGAAATCGAATTATGGTTACCCACTTTTTTCATGTTTTGTAATGATTATCGACTAAAATTAGTCTCTTATTTTTGTGCGTATTTACACTAAATAAACCGACTTTGTTTTAAAACTTGCACAAAAATACGACTTAAGAACTAGTCTCAAAAACCAAAAATAGTCAAAAATTCAATTTATATTAATTCTAAATAAAATAGTTCCGTTTGTTTAATTCCATAAAGTTTACATTTGTATAAAAATCACCGTTTTATGAGAATTTTAACATTAAAAAGTAGCCTTTACCTATTGACTGTCTGCAGTATTTCTTGTGTAAATCTATATGCACAAGACAAAACAACTAAACTCACTCAAGACCCTAAATTTGAACAGCTGTTAAATGAAAAAAGAAAAATTAACTCTTCGATTACCGTCAATGATCGTTACAAAATCCAAATTTATAATGGCGACAGCGAAACTTCAAGAAAAACATTAACAGAATTCAGAAAAGACAATAAAAACTTTGATGCAACCATCGTTTTTAGCACTCCCGTCTACAAGGTTTGGATTGGAAATTTTAAGTCCAGAATAGAAGCAGAAAGAAACTTATTAGAAGTGAAAAAAAATTATCCAAATGCCTTTCTAATCAAACCTAATAAGTAAATTTCCCTAAACTAGCTTAAATAAAAAAAAGCGTCTCCTTTACAGAAGACGCTTTTTTTATAATAAATAATATACTATTTAAGTTTCTTTTTTACAGCAACTTCTTGGAAAGCTTCGATAAGATCTCGCTCTTCGATGTCGTTGTAATTTTTAATTTGAATACCACAATCGTATCCTTTAGAAACTTCTTTTACATCGTCTTTAAAACGCTTAAGAGCGAGTAAGTCTCCCGTAAAGACGACCACACCTTCTCTAATAATTCTAATTTTAGAGTTTCGAGCAATTTTACCGTCTGTAACCATACAACCTGCAATTGATCCAACTTTAGAAATTTTGAATATTTCTCTAATTTCAGCTGTACCGGTAATTTCTTCTTTCATTTCTGGCGAAAGCATTCCTTCCATAGCATCTTTCAAATCATCAATTGCATCGTAAATAATAGAATAGTTACGAATATCAATTTCTTCTTTGTCAGCTAATTGTCTTGCATTACCTGCAGGACGAACATTAAATCCGATAATAATAGCATCTGAAGCTGAAGCCAACATTACGTCGGTTTCAGTAATCGCTCCAACTCCTTTGTGTATAATATTAATTTGAATTTCTTCTGTAGATAATTTTGAGAAGGAATCCGATAAAGCTTCTACTGATCCATCAACATCTCCTTTTAAGATAATGTTTAATTCTTTAAACTGCCCTAATGCAATACGACGTCCAATCTCAGCAAGTGTAATATGTCTTTGTGTACGAACAGACTGCTCTCGCATTAACTGAGTTCGTTTAGCGGCAATTGCTTTGGCTTCTTTTTCATCTTCAAAAACATTAAACTTATCACCCGCTGTTGCTGCTCCGTCTAAACCTAAAACAGATACAGGCGTTGATGGTCCTGCTACTTTCACAACATTTCCTCGCTCATCATGCATTGCTTTAATCTTACCGTGCTGCTTACCGGCTAACATATAATCACCAACTTTTAAAGTACCGTTTTGTACTAATATAGTTGAAATATATCCTTTTCCTTTATCTAAGAATGCCTCTACAACTGTTCCTGTAGCCGCTTTATTAGGATTGGCTTTTAAATCTAAAAGTTCCGCTTCTAATAATACTTTTTCAAGTAATTCTTTTACGCCTGTTCCTGCTTTTGCAGAAATATCATGCGATTGTATTTTCCCTCCCCAATCTTCAACTAACAAGTTCATACCTGCTAATTTCTCTTTTATCTTTTCAGGATTGGAATTTGGTTTATCAATTTTGTTGATTGCAAATATAATTGGCACATTAGCGGCTTGAGCATGGCTAATAGCTTCTTTGGTTTGCGGCATAATATCATCATCAGCAGCTATCACAATAATTGCAATATCGGTAACCTGAGCTCCACGTGCACGCATCGCAGTAAATGCTTCGTGTCCCGGTGTATCTAAAAATGCTATTTTCTGACCGTTATCAAGTGTCACTCCATAGGCACCAATGTGCTGGGTAATCCCTCCTGACTCTCCTGCAATAACATTTTCTTTACGGATATAATCCAGTAAAGAGGTTTTACCGTGATCTACGTGTCCCATTACCGTTACGATAGGCGCTCTGAAAACTAAATCTTCTTCTTTATCTTCCGTAATCTGAATAGAATCTTCTAATTCTGAAGTAATAAATTCTACCTCATAACCAAATTCGTCAGCAACAATTGATAAAGTTTCAGCATCCAAACGCTGATTCATCGTAACCATTATTCCCAATGACATACAAGTTCCAATCACCTTGGTAATTGGCACATCCATCATTATAGCAATTTCACCTACGGTTACAAACTCAGTAACTTTAATAGTTTTACTGCCTTCCTCGATAGATCTTTGTTCATCATCCGATTTCTGACGGTGGGTATCTCTTTTGTCTCTTCTATATTTAGCCGCTTTAGATTTACCTCCTTTACCTTGAAGTTTTTCTAAAGTTTCTCGAATTTGATTTTTTACGTCTTCTTCTGTTGGTTCCACTTTTGCAACAATTGCAGGTCGGTTTCCTCTTACAAATCCAGGACGAGCACTTCTGTTAACATTATTAGCTCCAGGTGCATTTGGAACAATTTTATTTGGATTTACACCTCCAACATGAGGAGTACCCGGAGGTCTAACTTCTCCTGGTTTTGGTATAATTCTTTTTCTTTTGTTTTTATTGGCATTCGCATTTGAAGCCGCATTAACTCCCGGTTTATTTGGAGTGATTTTAGGCTCTTCTTTTTTCTTTTTAGGTTTATTAAATTGAGATAAATCAATTGTTTGACCCGTTAAAGTAGCTCCAGATAATTTTTGATATTGTGTAGTAATAGCTTCTTCTGGGACAATTTCTGTTTCAACTTTTTCTTCTTCAACCTTAACTGCTTTTGCAACAGGTTTAGTCTCTTTCTTCTCAACAACTACTTTCGGACTTACCGCTTCTTTTGGAGCGATTGGTTCTACATGAATTGCAGGAGGAACAACAACTTCAACTGGTTTTTGTTTTGGAGGTGCTGGAACAGATACTGGAGTTTCAATTTTGACAACCGGAACTTCTTGCTTTTCAACAACAACTTCTACTTTCGCAACAACTTCTATTGGCTTTTGCGGATTAAGATCAATCGTTCCAACTTGTTTTGGTGCAGTAACTACAGCCTTAGCTTTAATTACATTTAATTTTTGGCGTTCATCATCGAGCTTGCGTTTGTCATCAATTTCTTTTTCTCTTTCTACACGCAATGCTTCTTTTTCTTTTTTCTTCTCCTCGCCTACTTCTTTCGAAGCTTCTTTGTTCCCTTTATCGCCAGCAAATTGGTTTTGCAGAATACCATACTCCGTATCAGAAATTTTTGCGTTTGGATTGGATTCAACTACGATTCCTTTATCTTTTAGATAATCCACAGCTCTTTCTAATGAAATATTAAATTCCCTTAAAACCTTGTTTATTCTTATTACTCTCTCTTCAGACATAAAACCTTTTTATTATTACCTTTTTTGTTTGTTGTTAGAAGAAATTAATTAGCCATTAAATTCATCCTTCAATATGCGCATTACTTCTAAAATCGTTTCCTCTTCTAGGTCTGTTCTTCTTATTAAATCGTTAACATCTTGTTTTAAAATGCTTCGAGCTGTATCTAATCCAATTTTTGCAAATTCTTCAATTACCCATGATTCAATTTCGTCCGAAAATTCTGTTAATTCAACATCATCTTCTTCTTCGGCAATATTTCCTTCTCGAATAACATCTAATTCATAACCCGTTAAAAGACCCGCTAATTTAATATTGTGTCCACCACGTCCAATTGCTTTTGAAACTTCTTCCAATTTCAAGAAAACCTCTGCTCTCTTAGTTTCTTCGTTTATTTTAATCGAAGATACTTTTGCAGGACTCAATGCACGAGTAATAAACAATTGTGTATTGGTAGTATAATTAATTACATCTATATTCTCGTTTCCTAATTCTCGAACAATTCCGTGAATACGCGATCCTTTCATTCCTACACAAGCTCCAACAGGGTCAATTCTATCATCGTACGAATCTACGGCTACTTTTGCTTTTTCGCCTGGAATTCGTACTACTTTTTTAACCATAATTAAACCGTCAAAAACTTCAGGAATTTCTTGCTCAAATAATTTTTCTAAGAACAATTCAGAAGTTCTAGACATAATTATTTGTGGTTTATTACCTTTTAATTCAACGCTCTCAATTATCCCACGAACATTATCTCCTTTACGGAAAAAGTCAGATGGAATTTGTTTTTCTTTAGGCAACATGATTTCGTTTCCTTCATCATCGACCAAAATTACAACTCTTGGACGAACATGATGCACTTCTGCAGTATAAATATCGCCAACTAAATCTTTAAATTGCTTGTAAAGATTGGTATTGTCGTGTTCGTGTATCTTAGAAATCAAGTTTTGACGCAAAGCTAAAATAGCTCTTCTTCCAAGATCTATTAATTTAACTTCTTCCGAAACTTCTTCACCAATTTCAAAATCAGGCTCTATTTTTCTAGCTTCAGTAAGTGTTATTTCTAAATGATCTAAATCAAGATCATCATCAGCAACAATGACTCTTCTTTGCCAAATTTCCATATCTCCTTTGTCAGGATTGATGATAATATCAAAATTATCATCTGAACCAAATTTCTTTTTCAATGCATTTCTAAACACATCTTCTAAAATCGCCATAAGCGTCACACGATCAATGAGTTTATCATCTTTAAACTCTGAAAATGAATCGATTAATGCTAAATTTTCCATGCCAACTCTTTAATTAAAATGTTACTGTAACGATCGCTTCTTTTATATCTGAATAAGGTATTTCCTGCCTTTTCTGAACAGTTTCCTTCCCTTTTCCAATCTTCTTTGGTTCTCTTGCTTCCCAAGCTAAAGTAATGAATTCATCATTAGCAGCAACAAGATCAGCTTCAATTTTATCAGTTCCTAATTTTACAATTAGTTTTCTGCCTACATTTTTTTTGTATTGTCTAATAATTTTTAACGGTGATCCAACTCCAACAGAGGCAACTTCTAATGAAAAATCTTGCTCTTCTCTGTCTAAATTATTTTCTATTACTCGACTGATATCAATACAGTCTTGCAATAAAATTCCATCATCACTATCTAAGGTTACAATAATTTTAAAACTCTCTGTTATAATCATATCGATCAAAAAAACAGCTGGTTTATCCTGAAGTCCCTCAGTAAGCAAATCGTTAACTTTTTCTTTGAATGTCATAATCTTTATAAAAAGAGGCACGCAATGCGTGCCTCATTATCTAGTATTTAATAAATAACCGTGCAAATATAGTGTTTTTTTTATAAAACAGTAATTCATTGTGTAATGATAAATTATTATTTATCTTTATTGTGCTGACTTCGAGTTAAATATATTCTTTTAAATCCGCTTTTATCATGAAAAAAATTTTAGTTCCTACCGATTTTTCCAGGTATTCCGAGTATGCTTTGAAAGTTGCTGCCCAAATTGCAAGTGAAAATAATAGTGAAATTATTCTATTACACATACTTGAACTCCCACAACATGGGAGTTTTGTTATCGATAGCGGTATAAATATCCCGGAATTTATGTTTTTTAAAAACAAGGCGCTTTCTAATATGGAAGATTTAATGGAAAAAGACTACCTCAAAGAAGTTCTCGTTTCTAAAGTAGTAGTGTTTGAGAAAGCATTTGCAGGTATAATGGACGTTTGCAACAAAAATAATGTCGATTTAATAGTCATGGGGTCTCATGGTTCAAACGGTTTTCAAGAGCTTGTTTTAGGTTCCAATACCGAAAAAGTAGTTCGATCTTCTAAGGTTCCTGTTTTAGTAATCAAGAACGAAATTAAAAAATTCGGGGTCAAGAAATTTATTTTTGCGTCAGAGTTTACGGATGAAGTGAAAAAATCGTTCCAAAAAGTACTCGAATTTGCTTATTTATTTGATTCTCATTTGTCTTTACTAATGATAAATACACCAAATTCTTTCAAATCAACAGCAATTGCTGAAAAAATAATCAACGATTTTGTAAAAGATATTAATTATAGCAAATATTCCTTACACGTTTATAACGACAAAACAGTAGAAAAAGGAATTCTGAATTTTGCCGATCATGAAAATGCAGATCTAATTGCACTATGCACTCATGGAAGAACGGGCTTCTCTCATTTTTTAAACGGAAGTATAAGCGAAGATTTAGTTAATCATACTATTATACCCGTGATGACTTTCAGAATATAAGTTACAAACCACCAAAAAATAAAAAAACTCCTCAATTCCTTGAGGAGTTTTTTGTTGGTCTACAAGGACTCGAACCTTGAAAGACTGCACCAAAAACAGTTGTGTTACCATTACACCATAGACCAATTCCATTGCTGTTAAGCGAGTGCAAATTTAATACAAATTTTATTTTAAGCAACTATTTATAGTTATTTTATCAAAAATAATTTCAAACAAGCCTAAACATTTTTCAAAAGCGCTTATACTCTGAGAGAAAGCTTAGGAATATGTCAAAAAAAGTTTTAGAAATATTTGTTAATGCAAGGCCCGTTCCGCAAAAAAATAGTTTCTTTGTATCTCAAAAAAAATAGTTTGATTCCTATGGCTACATTTAATTTTAATAAATGGAACACAATTTTAGGCTGGTTTACTTTTACAATCGCTTTAGTTACTTACACCTTGACCGTAGAGCCCACAATGAGCTTTTGGGATTGTGGTGAATACATTGCAACTGCAGCGAAACTGCAAGTAGGTCACCCACCGGGAGCACCCTTGTTTCAAATGATGGGCGCATTTTTTGCCATGTTTGCTGCCGATAAAACTCACGTTGCTTTAATGGTAAACATGATGTCTGTTTTTTCAAGTGCTTTCACCATATTGTTTTTGTTTTGGTCCTCCACTATATTACTTAGAAAATTTATCGTTTCCTTTTCTGATTCCAATAAAACTAATTCAATCGCTATTTTAGGAAGTGCATTTGTTGGCGCTCTAGCCTTTACTTTTTCAGATAGTTTCTGGTTTAATGCTGTGGAAGCCGAAGTATATGCCATGGCTTCATTATTTATATCCTTGCTGTTTTGGCTGGGTTTACGTTGGGAAGAAGAAATGGATTCGCCAAGAGGAAATAAATGGTTACTGATTATAAGTTTAGTAATCGGCCTATCTTTCGGTGTCCATTTTATGGCGCTTTTGACAATTCCTTCTGTTGGATTCTTATACTATTTTAAAAATTACAAAACGATAACCGTCAAAAACTTTATACTTGCAAATATTGTTGTTGTGGCCATTTTGCTTTTTATATTCAAATTATTATTGCCTTTAACGATGGCTTTCTTTGGAAAAACAGAGATTTTCATGGTCAATAATATGGGAATGCCTTTTGATTCCGGAACTATAATTGTTGCCCTTCTTTTCGTCGCTTTCTTTTATTTTGGATTGAAATACACCAAACAAAAAGGAATGATTCAGGCAAACACTATTGTTTTATGCATCTTATTCATATTAATAGGTTTTTCAACTTGGATGATGTTGCCTATTAGGGCCAATGCAAATACCGTAATCAATGAGAACAAACCCTCTGATGCTGCCGAAGTTCTTGCCTATTATAACCGAGAACAATATGGCGTGAATCCTTTATTTTACGGTCCACAATATACCGATATGTTTGCCGGTCTAGACGCAAATACACCCTATTTAGACAAAGCGCCCAACTACGAAAGAGATTATAAAACCGGTAAATATATCATTACCAATAATTTCAAAAATGCAGAACAAAATAGTGATGACAACCAAAAAGCCTTCTTACCTAGAATGTGGAGTAGTGATCAGGCGCAATCTCATCCTGAAAATTATATCAATTTTACCAATGTTCCTCAATTTAAAATAAAACCAGAATACAATTCCGAAAAAGAATTAGTTCAAATTGTTTCTGAATTTAGAAAAGCTTTTTCAGCAAAACAAATTGATACCGATGGTTATATTTCTTTTCTAAAAAGCTATGGTGAATATTTAATTATCGAAAAACCATCAACGCTAGACAATTTAAGTTTCATGGTCGAATACCAATTCGGTTATATGTACTGGAGGTATTTAATGTGGAATTTTACTGGAAGACAAAATGATATTCAGGGAAAATATGATAATCTTGATGGCAATTGGTTAAGCGGAATTACCTTCCTAGACGAAATGCATTTGGGTTCTCAGGCAAATCTACCCAATGATGTTTTGAATAACAAAGGTCGAAATAGGTATTTCTTCCTGCCTTTTCTTCTTGGTGTAGTCGGTTTGATTTTTCATGCCAATAAAAATATAAAAAGTTTTTACGTTCTTTTAACCTTATTCCTTTTTACAGGAATTGCATTGAAAATCTACCTCAACGAAAGACCTTTTGAACCTAGAGAAAGAGATTATGCTCTTGTGGGATCCTTCTATGTTTTTGCAATATGGATTGGACTTGGCGTATATGCCATCTACGACACAATCAAAAACTATTTAAAACCCCAAATTGCCGGACCAATAGTAATAGCAACTTGTTTACTTGCTGCGCCGGTTTTAATGGCTTCACAAAACTGGGACGATCACGATCGCTCTAATAGATATACAGCCCTTTCAATGGCTAAAAACTATTTGAATTCCTGTGAACCCAATGCCATATTATTCACTATAGGAGATAATGATACCTTCCCGCTTTGGTATGCTCAGGAAATTGAAAATATTCGTACCGATGTGAAAATAGTAAATACTAGCCTATTTATGACCGATTGGTATATTGACCAAATGAAAATGAAATCCTACCAATCAGAAGGGCTACCTATTTCTTTTACCCACAATCAATATGTAGGGGATAAATTAGACTATGCGGTGCACAACCCAAAAACAGAAAATCGCTGGGATATCAAAGATTTATTGAAATTTATCGGAAGTGACGATCCCCGCACTCTTGTGGAAATGCAAAACGGTCAAAAAATTCATTTTTACCCAACTAATAAAATTAGAATTCCTGTAGATAAAAATCAAATTATCAAAAACAAGGTAGTAGCGGCAAAATTCAATGATTCGATAGTTCCCTTTATTGATATTGAAATAAAAGGCCAGGCTCTCTATAAAAATAGGCTGATGATGCTGGACATTATTGCCAATAACAACTGGAAAAGACCCATTTATTTTACAGGTGGTAGCTTTGGAGATGACGATTATCTTTGGATGAAAGATTACCTGCAACTTGACGGTATGGTTTATAAATTAGTGCCATTAAGAACAGCGATTCCTAAAGACGGAAGTCCGCTGGATATGGGTCAAATTGACACCGATAAAATGTATGAAATTGCCATGAAATTGGATTGGGGTAACGGAGACTTAAAAACCATTTATCACGATCCGGAGACTAGAAAAAATAGCATTTCCTATCGCACAAATCTTGCCCGATTGATGGAACAATTAATTAATGAAGGCAAAAAAGATAAAGCAAAAACAATAATTGAATTGGCAATGACGAAAATGCCTTTAGATTATTATGGTTACTATTCCCTTGTTGATCCTTTCGCTGGCGGTTACTACGAAATTGGCGAAAAGCAAAAAGCAAGAGATCTATTGGAACACTTAATGACTAAATACAAAGAAAATTTAGACTTTTATAAAAACTTAAAACCAACAGAACAAAGTGCTATTGCAGTTGATATTGTTACTGACATTGAAAGGTACAGAGGTTTACTTGGGGTTATGAAAGACAGAGGCGACTTGGATTTCTATGCTAAAAACAAAATTATATTCAACGCTTACAACAAACTGTTCTACCAATTTGGCAGAGACAATGAATAATATCTAAGAAAATCTTACCTAAAAATGCAGCAATTCTTCACAAAGATTGCTGCATTTTTAATATCTAATATTTTAATACTTCTATCGCCCAATGAAACTCTATTGGATAAAAACAAATGCTTTCGTAAAATGGATTTTCTCAAAATACATCTGGGACATACCAAACCAGGAAAAACTAATTTATCTGACTTTTGATGATGGCCCAACTCCCGAAATTACGGAATGGACACTAATTCAACTCGAGAAATATAAGGCAAAAGCCACCTTTTTTTGTATTGGAAATAACATAAAAAAATATCCCGATATTTTCAACAAACTAATTAACGATGGTCACGCCATTGGGAATCACACCTACGATCACTTAAATGGTTGGCAAACGGATACCAAAACCTATTTAGAAAACATTAATTCCTGCGACAAACAAATTCAGGAATCTTCAAATGAAAATCTGAAAATAAAAATATTTAGACCACCTTACGGTAAAATCAAAGCTGCACAAGCAGATCAAATTAAAAAATGGGGTTACAAAATTATTATGTGGGATGTTCTAAGTGCCGACTTTGATCAGACAATAAGTCCGGAAGATTGTCTGGATAACGTTCTTTCCAATTTAAAAACAGGGAGCATTATCGTGTTTCACGATAGTATAAAGGCCTTCAAAAATCTTGAGTACACCCTGCCTAAAACTTTAGATTATATAAACAGAAAGGGCTTCAAATGCGAAATTATTAGAAATAATCCTGAACTAAACCAATAATGGTATTGGCATCCAATTCACCAGATTGCCTCCAGATCATTTGTCCTTCTTTATAAATCATCAGAGTAGGAAGTCCTTTGATGCGAAGAGCATCAGCTAACTCTTGATTCTTATCGACATCAATTTTTATTACTTTGGCTTTATCACCTAATGCAGCAGCCACATCTCTTATTACAGGATGCATCGATACTGATGATTCGTTCCACTCGGTGTAAAAATCAATTAACACCGGAACTTGGGCATTTATAAGTTCTCCAAATTTTGACATAAAACCAAAATATTTAATTTCTACTACTTTTCTATAGAGATATTACCTTGCAAATTTAGCATTTTAAACGAATTATGCTACTTTTTTCCCTTTTTTTAGTTGAATGACTGTTATTTCGGGCATAATTCCCACTCTTCCAGGATAGGCATGAAAGCCAAAACCTCGGTTTACATATACATATCTTCCCATGTTTTCATACAATCCTGCCCATTGTGTATATACATATTGCGCTAAACTCCATTTGAAATATCCCGGAATTTCGATTCCAAATTGCATTCCATGGGTATGTCCAGAAAGCGTTAAATGGAAATTTTTATCATGATGCTGAATTTCATAATCCCAATGACTTGGATCATGACTCATTAATATTTTAAAATCTTCTTTCTTGACATGCGCTGAAGCTTTGTTAATATCTCCTGCTTTTTTAAAATTATGTCCCCAGTTTTCAACTCCAATAAGCGCTATTCTATCACCTCCTTTTTCGATAAAAGTATGCTCGTTCAACATTAACTTAAAATCGATTTTTCCGTATAAATCTTTTATCGCCTGAAAATTATCAGCTTTGTCTTGTTCTGTAGGCCAACTAACATATTCTCCATAATCATGATTCCCTAAAACAGAAAATTTTCCATATTCATGCTTTTTGATTTTATTGAAGGTTGTTATCCAAGGTAGCATTTCTTTGGCATCCGTATTTACAATATCTCCCGTAAATAAAATCATATCCGAATTTTGTTGATTCACTAAATCAATAGCATAATTTATCTTTTCGGGATTATCAAAACTTCCACTGTGTACATCCGATATTTGAGTAATAGTAAAACCATCAAATGCATCCGGCAAATCGGGATAAAATATGCGCTGTTTGATTACCTTATAGTTGTACTTCCCAATGGTTACTCCATAAATGAGTGACAAAAAAGGTACTGCTGCCAATCCTAATCCAATTTGACTGACAAATTTTCTTCGGGACGCCAGAAAATCGATGTTTTCATAATGAGCAAAATAATTTATAGATCCTGCTCCAATTCTAAAAATATCTTCTCCTAATAATACCAAAGTCAATACAATTTTCGGAATATAAACCACTAACAATAAACCCATTGTAAACATCGTTTGCTTAGTTTGTCCAACAGAACGATCAAACTGTAACAAGGAATAAAGGATAAAGACAATAAGCAGCGCGCTTATAATTTGGTACGAGATCAGCATCCATTTTGCTTTTAGTAAAATCTTTACGGCCTGAAAAGCATAAAGTTCTACCACAAAAAGAAGTATAAATAATAATAGGATGCGAATGATCATTGGAATTAAATTTTTATGCAAAATAACAAATTATGAAATAATAATAAACTTTTATTAGCCTATATTTAACTAAAACCGTACCAAAAAAATGGAGAGCAATTGTATAAAAAAGAAAAGCTGATAAATCACTTTATCAGCTTTTCTGAATTAATAACTATAATGCTAACTTCCTTTTATAATCGTTTGATTATTTTCAGCAAAATGGTGTACTAGTTTTTTTTCTTTGCTGGCTCTGCTTTCATAGCATCTGCTTTTGGTGCTTCTGCTTTTTTCTCCGCTTTTACTTTTTTAACTTTTTTTGCTTTTACTTCTTTTGCAGGGGCTGTTTTTGCAGGTTCCGTTTGAGCATTAACCATTACAGTTGTTCCTAACATTAAAGCGACTAACATTAATACTTTTTTCATGATTTTTCTTTTTAAAATTAATTATTTGATTTATTTATGAGTCAAATTTATACCTGATAAATGAAGTTTAAATGAAGTTTTATCGGTTTTCAGAACTTTAACTTTTTATTAGGATTTGGAATTCCTTGGAAACAGTAATCCAAAAGTTGTCCCTTCATTTGGAATCGATTTTACTAGAATTTGGATATGGTGAAAATGGGCAATACTATCCGCAATTGACAGGCCTAAGCCCTGCCCTTCTTGATCATTATTAATTTGTGTAAATCTATTAAAGATATGACTTAAACGACTTTCATCCATGCCAATTCCGCTATCTGAAACAGATAAATAGTATTGTTCGCCTTCAAAACCATCCTTAACTGTAATCCTTCCCTTAAATTTGTTGTATTTAACAGCATTGACCATCAGATTATATAAAAGGATATGAATCAAAGTTTTGTTTCCAATGAAAGTAAACTCGGAGCTTAAATCTAATTTGACTTCTAATTCTTTTTCATCGATACGATCCTCTAATTCGGATATTAGATTTTCTAGAATTTCGGATAAATGAATTTCTTCATTTGCTTCATATTGATGATTTTCAATCCTTGAAATAAGCAATAAGTTATTGATTACTTTTTTTAACAGGTCTAGTGTCTTCAATGAATTAGCCACTTTATCAACAGCACTTTCATTTAAAGAATCATTTTGTAATAAATTTTCAAATTTGTTTTTCAAAATGGCAATCGGAGTCAACAATTCATGTGAGACATTAGCAATAAATTGCCTTTCTTTTTTAAAAAGTGCACTTATCCTTAGCATCATCTGATTAAGAGCAAGGTCTAACTCCTTAAAATCAGCTGAATTTGATTTAATCGGAGTATAGTTAAAAGTATCTGGCTCATTGATTCTTCTAATTTTAGTGTCGATAATTTTATTAAAAGGCTTTAGCAAGTACTCAATATAAAAAGTGTCAATCAAAAAAGTAAGAATCAGAATAATCGTAAGTACTATTAAAATAAAAAACCGAATTATAAAAGTCAGCTCCTTTATTTCGCTAAGACTACTTCCAATCTCTAATTGATAAGGTATTTGATCGTATTTAAACTGATACTGCAATATCCTAAAATCATTTTCCTCCTCTTCAATGATTCTAGCTTCTGTAAGAAAAATTGTTTTGTTAGCTAATGAATTTATCGGCAATCGAGAAAGTTGAAGAAATTCACTGTGTAAAGTAGAAAAACTAGCATAGGTCTCGGTAGAATCATTTCGAACCATATAGTCTTTGATTTCATCCTTGTCTAAATGCTCAATAAATTTTTGTTTCTTTTCTAATAAACTTTGATTTATGTGCTTATAAACTACTTTCTCAACCAGAACAGGCAACATTAGCCATAATAACAAAATCACTAATGACCTGGATAGCGCATTAAAAATAGCCAATTGAAGTTTAATTTTCACAAATAAAATTTAAAGATTAATTCGGTAACCTACATTTCTAACCGTTTCAAACCAATCCAAACTAGTGTGCAGGTCTAGTTTTTTTCGGAGGTTCCGTACATGAACATCGATAAAATTGGAATCAGAATTTACTTCTAAAATATCTCCCCAAATATGCTCTGTAAGCTGCAATCTGGTGATTACCCGGTTTTTATTCAAAATTAAATATCGAAATATATCAAATTCTTTCTTAGTCAATTTAATGGGTATCGAATTATAACTCACTTTATAATCTTGCATTTGCAAACTAAAACCATGAACATCCAATTCGTTCACAGTAAAACCATTCATTCTTCTGATAATGGCATACAATCGAGCGCCTAATTCGGTTAAAGCAAAAGGTTTTGTCAAATAATCATCCGCTCCTAATTCTAGTCCATTTATCCGGTCATCTAATTCCCCTCTCGCTGTTAGAATGATCACCGCACTATTAGATTTAATTTTGCGAATGTATTTTAAAACATCAAAACCACTTCCGTCAGGCAAACCCAAATCTAATAAAACAGCATCAAAATTACTAACGCTAATTTCTTCCATAGCTGCTTCGCAATTCCCTACCCATTTACAAACATAACCGCTCTTTCGAAGATAATCCATCACTTCTGTAGCCAAATCCTTATGATCTTCAACAATTAGAATATTCATATATAAATCGAATAAAATACATCTCAAAGTAACAAATTAACTAGATACGATTCTTTAATTTCCACTTAATTATAACTAAAGAAAGCTGATAAATCCCTTTATCAGCTTTCAACTAAACAACCATTCTTGTTTTTGCTTTTCTCGTTTTCCCTAATTAAAATTCAAAACAGCAAAAACAAAAAAATTATTTATTTTTTGGCTTTCGTAGCATCCATTTTAACAGCTTCAGTATTGGCCATTTTAGCTTTTCGTTCCGCTTTGTGTTTGGCATGTTTGGTCATCCCCATCTCTTTTGCAGGTGCCGTCTTCGCAGGTACAGTTTGAGCGTTTACCATAACTGTAGTACCTAAAATTAGTACCGCTAACATTAAAACATTTTTCATAACTTCTAAATATTTGAATTAATAATTAATTATTTATAGAGCAAATCTAGGTCCGCATTATGAAGACTAAATGAAGTTTAATGGCGTTTTCCTAAGTTTAACATTATTTTAAGTCTTATAATTATTGGATTATAATTGCGTGCAAAATAAAAAATCATAAGAAAAATAAGTCTTCTACTTCTTCTTTAAAATAGGATTGCTTATTTTTACAAATTATAATTTAGACCAACAAAATACAAAATGTCGCAAAAACGCCTCTTCCTTCTCGATGCATACGCTCTAATCTTTCGTGGCTATTATGCTTTTATCAAAAACCCCCGAATTAATTCTAAAGGAATGGATACCTCAGCCATTATGGGTTTCATGAATTCCTTATTGGATGTAATTAAACGGGAAAAACCGGATCATTTGGCGGTAGCTTTTGACAAAGGCGGTAGCGATTTAAGAAACGAGATATTTCCAGCATACAAAGCACATCGAGATGCAACGCCCGAAGCCATCAAAATTGCAGTTCCCTATATTCAGGAATTATTAAGAGCCATGCACATTCCTATTATTGAAGTCAAAGGCTATGAAGCCGATGATTTAATTGGAACAATTGCCAAACAGGCCGAAAAACAAAATTATAAAGTCTTCATGGTTACGCCAGACAAGGATTTTGCACAATTGGTTTCCGAAAATATTTTTATGTACAAACCAGCCCGAATGGGAAATGGTATCGAAATATGGGGAATTCCCGAAGTCTTAGAAAAATTTGAAATCGAAAGACCCGATCAGGTAATTGATTTTCTTGGAATGATGGGTGATGCAGCCGATAATATTCCAGGTCTTCCTGGAGTTGGCGAAGTAACCGCTAAGAAATTATTGAAGGAATTTGGCACCATGGAAAACCTTTTGGCCAACACCGACAAGCTAAAAGGCAAAATGAAAGAGAATATCGAAGCCAATAAAGAAAAAGGGCTTTTATCAAAAACACTCGCAACCATATTATTAGATTGCCCCGTGGTTTTTGATGAAACAGATTATGAATTATCCCGTCCCGATATTGAAAAAACAGATGCGCTTTTCAATGAATTGGAATTTAGAAGAATGGCAGAACAATTTGATAATTTATTTAAAACCGAAGCGAGTGCTAATCCTGCGAGCCTATCATCGGATACAAAACCAAAAACAAAACCAGATTCTAAAAGCGAAGATCAATTTGACTTATTCGCAACCCCCTCTCTTTGGGATAATGGAGAGGATGTTGATACTTCAGAACAAACCCGCCACAACTATTACAATACCTTAGAAAATACGGAACATTCCTACCAAATTGTTCAGGGAGATCTGGGAGTAAAACTGCTTTTGCAAAATCTGGACAAACAAACTTCAGTATGTTTTGATACCGAAACTACTGGCTTAGATGCTTTGCACGCCGAATTGGTTGGAATTTCTTTTTCCTACGAAAAAGGAAAAGGATTCTATGTCCCTTTTCCCGAAAATCAAACAGAAGCGCAAACCTTAGTTGATAAATTCATTCCTTTCTTTGAAAATACAAACATCGAAAAGATTGGTCAAAATCTAAAATACGACTTAAAAATACTTTCTAATTATAAGATTACGGTTCAAGGAAAATTATTTGATACC
>CANEZU010000007.1 GCA_947444255.1 Flavobacteriaceae bacterium
ATCATAATCGCGAGTCGCTATAACGGTTCTTGTATTTGCATCGACAGTGTCGCTAATTAATTGCTAATTATCAACAGCATCAGCAATTGGACCTGCATGGCCTCCAACCATAGTCGCGTCTAGAAGCGTATTGTTGTATAAAAGGCAGTCGGTTTTATCGTGCATGCTCTCCACATTAAAAGCCACTGCAAACCATTTAGATGCGGGGCCGCTTAGTGTTATTTTAACTTTGGAATTAGAGGAATCTAAATCTATTTTGATTGACATGCTGCCGTCACCAAGAGGTGTAATTCCTGTAGATTTGGATTGGGCATTGCAAAAACTAATTAAAAATAGAAAAAATAAGAGGTATAATTTAGCTTTCATATGCATTTTATAGGATATTACTGGAGAATAGTTTTTGTTTTTAAAGTTTTATTCACGGCTATTTGGTATTAAATCGAACGTTTTCACTTCTTTTAAAATTTAACTAAATTAGTGTTAAGGAGAACGATAAATATTAATATTAAGTTATCAATTTATTAAATTTTGGCTTAATGCTGAACTATAATGGGCGTTGGTTTCTAATTGAACAAGAAGTGTCTTTTAGTTAGCACCCTTATTTGCAAACTTAATTGCTGGTGTGTAATTACTTGAAATTCATTTTAACACAAAAAAAGGATGTTATGTGTAAATTTTTCACTAAAATTGGCGCTTATTAAATCTCTTAGTAAATATGAAATCAAACAAGCTCTTTGTAGTATTATTTTTAGTAGGTTTCTCGGTTTTCGCTCAAGAAAAAATCACAGTAGAAGCTATTTACGCAGGAGCCTTCCGAACCAAAGGAATGGACGAATTGCAATCTTTGAAAAACACCAATCAATATACGGTTTTAAATTATGACCGCGCGAGTCGGAGCATGCAAATTGGCCTTTACGATTTTGCTACGCTTAAAAAAGTATCCGATTTAATTGATACTAAATCGCACAAGGATTTGCCAATGATTGATAGTTATTCTTTTGACGCTTCGGAGAAAAATATACTGCTGGCCTGCAATACGAATCCAATTTTCCGCCACTCTTTTACTGCGGATTATTATTTGTATACCATCGCAACCAAGGAAATTACCAAATTATTCGATTTTCAGATTCAAGAGCCTACTTTTTCTCCTGATGGAACTAAAATCGCTTTTGCCAAAGACAACAATCTCTTCTTGTATGATTTGGCTTCCAAAAAAACGAGTCCTATTACTGCCGACGGAATTAAAAACAAAGTCATTAATGGCATTACCGACTGGGTTTATGAAGAAGAATTAGCATTTGTTAGGGCTTTCGACTGGAGTGCTGATAGTAAGAAATTAGCTTTTATCCGTTTTGACGAAAGTGAGGTTCCTGAATTTTCAATGTCTATTTTTGCCAAAGACTTGTATCCAAAAATAGAAACTTTCAAGTATCCAAAAGCTGGTGAGAAAAACTCGGCCGTTTCCCTTCATATTTATGATGTCAGTGGTGACGCTACTAAGAAAGTAGAATTAGGAAATTATAGTGATTTTTATATCGCCCGAATGAAATGGACCAATGATGCGAATGTTTTATCGGCTCAACTATTAAATCGTCATCAGGATAATTTAGATTTGCTTTTTATTGATGGAAATTCGGCTTCCGCCAAAGTGGTGTTGAATGAAAAAGACAAGGCTTATATTGATATTACGGATAATCTTACTTTTCTAAAAGACAATAGCTTTATCTGGAGCAGTGAAAAAGACGGTTTTAATCATATTTACTTGTATGATAAAAACGGAAAATTGCGAAATCAAGTGACAAAAGGCCCTTGGGAAGTGACTTCTTATTATGGCTATGATGAGAAAAGCAATTCGGTTTTTTATCAATCAGTGGAGAATGGTTCTATCAACAGAGACATTTATAAAATTGGATTGAACGGAAAAAACAAAGTACGTTTGTCCCAGAATACAGGAACTAATTCGGCTACTTTCAGTCCGAACTTTCAATATTACATCAATTCTTTTTCGAGTGCAAATCAGCCAACGACCTATACTTTGAATGAAGCTAAGGCTGGAAAGCAAGTCGAGGTGATTGAAAATAACGAAGCCTTGGCGACAAAGCTTAAAGGGTATGACTTACCCAAAAAAGAGTTTTTTGTTTTAAAAACAGCTAAAGGCAACGAACTGAATGCCTGGATCATGAAGCCAAAAGATTTTGATCCTGCTAAGAAATATCCTGTTTTCATGTATCAATATTCGGGTCCTGGTTCACAACAAGTCAATAATGATTGGAATGGGAATGATGATTATTGGTTTATGATGCTTTCACAGCAAGGCTATATTATAGCTTGTGTTGATGGAAGAGGTACCGGTTTTAAAGGGGCTGAATTTAAAAAAGTCACTCAAAAACAATTGGGAAAATACGAAGTGGAAGATCAAATCGATGCTGCAAAAGTAATAGGAAATTATCCTTATGTGGATAAAGCTAGAATTGGTATATTTGGCTGGAGTTATGGTGGATTTATGGCGTCAAATTGTCTTTTTAAAGGGAATGATGTTTTTAAAATGGCCATCGCTGTTGCGCCGGTAACCAATTGGCGTTTTTATGACAGTATTTATACCGAAAGATATTTGCAAACGCCTCAGGAAAATGCAAGTGGTTATGATGATAATTCTCCAATTAACTATGTAAATGGATTGAAAGGCAAGTTCCTTTTGATACATGGATCAGGAGATGATAATGTGCATGTTCAAAATTCGATGCAGATGATGGAAGCTTTGATTCAAGCCAATAAACAATTTGATTCGCAAATTTATCCAGACAATAATCACGGGATTTATGGAGGGAAAACCAGGACTCAACTGTATACTAAAATGACTAATTTTATTAAAGATAATTTATAATTTCAAAACTAAAATACTTCAAACTATGATAGAAACGCAAGTAAAAACAAGACATCCAAAAGGACTTTGGGTATTATTTGGGACCGAAATGTGGGAACGTTTCAATTTCTACGGAATGCGAGCCATACTAACTTTATTCCTGGTGAATTCCTTAATGATGAAAGAGGAAGATGCTTCCATAATTTACGGAGGTTTTCTCGGACTTTGTTATTTAACTCCGATGTTAGGCGGATTTGTTGCCGATCGTTTTTTTGGAAACCGAAATTGTATTTTGCTTGGTGGACTTATGATGGCGGCGGGACAGTTTTTATTGTTTACCAGTGCTAGTGTTTTTGGAACCAATTTAGGTTTGGCCAACATCTTAATGTGGTCTGCACTTGGGATCATCATTTTTGGAAACGGATTCTTCAAACCGAATATTTCCAGTATGGTGGGAAGTTTGTATCCTAAACAAGAAAAAAGCAAATTAGATACTGCTTTTACTATTTTCTATATGGGAATTAACTTAGGTGCTTTCTTGGGCCAGTTGATTTGTCCACTTATTGGTGATGTGAAAGATGCAGGCGGAATTAGAGATATTCATGCTTTTAAATGGGGTTTTCTAGCAGCATCTATAGCGATGTTAATTGGTACAACTGTATTTTACTTTTTGAAAAATAAATATGTAGTCACTCCGGATGGAAAACCATTAGGTGGATTACCTTCATTAAATGACGCCTCTCAATATGAAGAAGGGGAAGCTCAAAAAGCGGTATTCTCTCCAACATCATTGATTATTGCCGGAATTGCTTTTCTAGGTTTTGGGGCTTTGATTCATTTTGTATTTGATCAGAATTTAATTTACACTTTAATTTATTCCAGTGGTTTGACCTTGGCAGGACTTATCGTTTCGGATACTTCCTTGACCAAAATTGAAAGAGACCGTATCTTTGTCATTTATATTGTTGCTTTCTTTGTAATATTCTTTTGGGCCGCTTTTGAACAAGCAGGTTCTTCTTTGACTTTTATAGCGGATAACCAAACCGACCGTAATTTCTTTGGATGGAATATGCCACCATCGATGGTTCAAATATTTAATGGCTTATTTGTTGTAGCTTTTGCAGTTCCTTTCAGTATGCTTTGGGATTATTTAAGAAGTAAAGATCGCGAGCCCATTTCTCCTATGAAGCAATCTTTCGGGTTGGGGCTTATTGCTTTGAGTTATTTTATAATCGCCTTCAATGTAAAAGATCTAGGGAATGATGGTTTGCTGGCTATCAAATGGTTGATTCTTTTGTATTTAATACAAACTTGCGCTGAATTGTGCTTGTCCCCAATAGGATTATCATTAGTTGGTAAATTAGCGCCAAAACGATTTTCTTCTTTATTGTATGGTGTCTTTTTCTTGTCGAATGCGGCAGGTTATGCCTTGGCAGGAACTTTAGGATCTATTTTGCCTGCAACGGGAGATAAATTTAATAAAGCAAAAGAATTGGGAATTGATTTACAAGCCGTTTTAGACAAAACGGTAGTTCCAACAGCAGCACAATTAGAGTTGTTAGAAAAGAACCAAATTAATTCGGCTAACCATTTCTTCGTAGGATTTGAAATTCATAATTTGTTTGAATTCTTCATGGTTTTTGTTGTGCTTTGTGGATTGGCTGCAGTAATTTTGTTTGCCTTGACACCTGTTATGAAAAAAATGATGCACGGAATTCGATAATAGTTCGGATGCTATATAAGCTATAAATAAGCTGGAGGATTCATTCTTCCAGCTTTTTTGTTTTTTGGAAGAGGCAAAATAAGCGCTGATATCTAATCTACTTTTATTACTTTTGGTTTTAGATGCAGTAGCATTTAATAATCAACGAAATAGGAAAATCAGTGCAAAATTTAACCATAGATCAAATACAGGATTTCAAAGGTAAGTATCCAAAGCAATTGTGGTATTTGTTTTTTAGCGAAATGTGGGAACGTTTTTGTTTCTATGGAATGCGTGGTATGTTGGTGATTTTTATGGTCAAAGAGTTGATGATGAACGACGAAGTGGCTAATTTGCAATATGGGGCTACACAAGCCTTTGTTTATGCTTTTACTTTCATAGGTGGGCTTTTTGCGGATAAAATTCTAGGTTATCGGAAGTCGCTTTTTTGGGGAGGAATTCTCATGATACTTGGGAGTATGATTCTTGCATTTGATCCCAAACAATTCTTTTTCCTAGGTGTAAGTTTTACCATCATTGGAACCGGTTTTTTCAAGCCTAACATTTCTACCATGGTAGGTAAATTATATAAGGAAGATGATAATAGGCGAGATGCCGGGTTTTCTTTTTTTTATATGGGTGTGAATCTTGGTGCATTAATTGGCGGTTATCTGTGTATTGCCGTTGCGAATGGAAGCCTGCTTAGTTCTCTGGTTCCTGAAAATTTGAGATGGAATGTAGCTTTCGGATTTGCTGCCGTAGTAATGTTAATTAGCTTGCTGACATTTACACAAACGCAACGCAGTTTAGGTGAAATTGGACTTTCGCCCTTGCTCGAAATCGAGAAATCCAAGCGAAAAACTTTTGAATACAGTACTTATATCGGCTCTATTTTAGTGATTCCGATAATAATAGTCTTGGTTTCGAATCCCGATTACACAAAATTATTTATGTACATCATTGGTCCTAGTTCGCTATTGTACTTATTTTATGAAATGCGAAATTTTTCATTAAAAGAAAATAAAAAGCTAATAGCCGCTTTGGTTTTTATCCTGTTTTCTATAGTATTTTGGGCTTTCTTTGAGCAAAGTGGCGGCTCATTGAGCCTTTTTGCAGCAAGCAATCTGAAAAATACGGTAAGCGGAATTCAATTGGATCCGAATGGAGTGAACAATGCTGCGAATTCATTGTTTGTCATTATTTTTGCGGCTTTAGTAGGTTTAGTTTGGTTGTGGATGAACAAAAGAAAAATAGAGCCCAATACGATTGTCAAATTTGGATTGGCCTTTTTATTTCTTGCGGCCGGTTTTTATGTGTTTTACTATACAAAGTTTTTTGCAGACGCCAATGGGATGACGTCTTTAGATTTATTTACATTTGGTTGGTTAATCATTACCTTCGGGGAATTGTGTTTGTCTCCAATAGGGATGTCGGCAATGACTAAGCTCTCACCCCAAAAATTACAGGCTGTAATGATGGGAATGTGGTTTTTAGCAAGTGCTTACGGGCAGTATTTTGCAGGAATATTAGGTGCTAATATTGCTCAGGCTTCTGAACATGCCTCTAATATGGAAAAGCTCGTTGTTTATGCAGACGGCTATAAACAATTAGCTCTTTATGCTTTGGTGGCAGGTTGTATTTTAATACTTCTTTCCCCTTGGGTAAAAAAATTAATGCAAGAAGTAAAATAAGTTGTAATTTTAGCGTTTAGAATTGAAAAATTAGAAAAATGAAGAAGTTAAGTATAGCATTATTGCTCTTGTTGGGTTCAATAGGAATGCAGGCACAAGAATTAGTTTGGGAAACCAATTTTGAAAAAGCAGCTAAGGTATCTATGGATACCCAAAAACCGTTACTCTTATTCTTCACAGGAAGCGATTGGTGTGGCTGGTGTATACGCCTTCAAAAAGAAGTTTTAAAAACACCCGAATTTGCGAGTTGGGCAAAGGATAATGTGGTTTTGGTCGAATTGGATTTTCCAAGACGCACGCCTCAGCAACCCGAAATTCAAAAGCAAAATAACGAATTACAGCAAATTTTTCAGATACAAGGCTATCCTTCTGTTTGCATCGTAACACCAACTCAGGTCGATGGTAAAATCAATTTAGCCCTCTTGGGAAAAACTGGTTATGTAGCTGGTGGACCTGTGACTTGGTTGGAAGGTGCTAATCAAATCTTAGCTACGAAGAAATAAAAATTCTTATTTTAATCTATAGAATCCCTTTTCGGCAGTGGCATGAAAAGGGATTTTTTCTTTCTTACAGCTTGCCTTCCAGGCATCGATAACCGATTTGTAATTGGAGGCGTCAGCAACCACTATTTTGGGTTGCATTTTTTGTAATAGCCGTTCAATATTTATTCGTGGTGATTTGGTAACGATTAGTAAATCTGCTTTGATTGTGTTTGGATAAACAGCAGAACTATCCAAAACATAGATGCGCTGATTGTTAAAATAGAGTACATTTCTTAAGGGGTTTTCTTGACCTATTTCACTGAAATTAGCAATTAGATAGGACTGAATCATCTTATTTTTCATTACGGGCTTAGCGCTATATAAATCTAGCTTTTTTCCGAATCTACAACCGATTATGCTTTGCTTTTTAAGATTGAAAACCACGAATTCCTGTTCGTTCTCAATCGCCTTCAAAGTCGTAAAATAGACGAGTTGAAAAAGAATTATACTTCCTAAAGCAGCAGTCATTTTGAGATAATTTGGTTTTTCAAACCATAGTATTATTAGGATAATTAGGAGGTATAAGGAGAGGAGCATCGTACTGTTTAATGCGATATCCTGTATGATGAACCGTTCAAAAGAAGCCACCCAATTGATAGTACCATTCAAAAGCCGAATTGTTCCTTCTAAGGTTTTGATTAGTAAATGCGGACTGAAGTTAAAAGCCGCTAAGGTCAAAACTAATACACCTAAAGCCATAATAAAACCCAGTCCGGGGAGAATAATCAGATTGGTTACGAAAAACAAAGTTGGAAACTGGTGAAAATAATAAATACTTAGTGGAAAGGCGCCTATTTGAGCAGCGAAAGAAACCGTTAAAATGTCCCAGATATAGGTACTTATTTTGTGTTTTGGAATCCATAAATCAGCTAATATTGGCTGTAGCCAAAGAATAAAAAACAAGGAGATATAGCTCAATTGGAAACCCACATCAAAAACAAAGGCGGGTTCAAAAAGTAAAATAAAGAAGATGGAAACTAAAAGGGTATGAAAGACATTTGTTTTTCTTCGGAGATGCATTCCAATTGCGACAAAGGAAAACATAGTTACCGAGCGAAGTACAGAGGGCGAAAGACCTGCTAAAAGCGCAAAACCCCATAAGGAGGTGAATATAATTCCCAGTTTTAAATAAGAGTTAAACTTGTTTTTTGATAATGGACTAAGCAGAAAATTGAGAAATAGGAGGATGAATCCCACATGTAAACCCGAAACAGATAGAATATGGATAGCTCCAGCGAACTGATAATCATGAACGATTTCGGGAGAAATATCCTGTTGCTGACCTAATATCAAGGCCGCAACTACATTCAATTCGGTCGATCTGAAGCCTGCATTTTTTAAATTTTCCAATATTCGGTTTCGAAGCTGATCCGAATAATAGATGAGGTTGCGGTCTTTCGAAACTCCTATTTTAATTGCATCGGAGGCAACATATACTTGTGCGAGAATGGATTTATGACTCAAGTAGTTCGCATAATTAAATTGCCCCGGATTTTTAGGCGCTTGGTTACGGACTATTGTAGTTGATAGTTGGAGATTCGTTCCAATTTCAAAACTTTTGCTCCCTTTGGGCTTATAATAATTGATAAGAATTTTTCCAGAACTTTTTTGATTGTCTAGGCTTTTCAGTTCTGCCACATAGCGATCAGTACTAGGACTTGGTTTTAATCGTTCCTTTAAAACGACTTCCAGCATCTGGGTTTTATTTGTGCCGTCTAGTTGATGGATATAATGATGCTTTTGTAAAGAATCATCATGAAATACTTGTGATGCTATTCCTACAAAAAAGAAAATTAGATAGACTAGTAGGCCAAAATATATTTTCTGAACAAAGTCTTTTCTTGCCATAAAATAGCTAATACAAAAAATCAGCACGCAAAGAAATACCGCTAAAAGCGCCCATTTTGGTGTGGGATTGGCATAAAAAGAATACAGAATTCCAAAAACGAAGACAATCGTAATTTTAGATAAAGGAAATTGTAGGGTTTTCATCTTTCTAAAATACTCATTTAGAAAGACTTAAATTCCGAATTTAAAGAATTCTATTGGCTTGGGTATAGGCTTGTTCAAAATAGGATTCCTTTAAGGAGGAGATCATCACGCCGCTTGAGGTCGATGCATGTATAAATTTAACTTCACCATCTTTGACTTCGGTGACCATGCCCACATGATTGATTTGACGACCGCCATTGGTTTTAAAGAAAACAAAGTCGCCTTTCTGGATTTCGCTACTTTCAATTTTTCTTCCCACTTTCGCCATTTGAGACGAAGAGCGAGGCAAATCAATATCAAATTCTTTAAAAACAGTATACAGTAATCCAGAGCAGTCAAAACCCTCAGTGGTTGTTCCAGCATATCTATAGGCAATTCCAATGTTTTCGGAAGCTGCATTAATTAACTGCGCCACTAAATAATTCATATCAGCATCGGAAGTCACATAATCGTCATCGTTATCCTCGTTTAATTTTGAATTGGATTTAGATTTGGAAGCTTTTTTGTCGGACTTATCCGGCTTATTTGATTTTTGGGCTAGAATTTTTTTAGTATCTTCTTTCTTAGTTTGTTCTCTTTTGCTTAGAATTTTGCTGTAAAGACCTTTTTTTTCCGCCTCTCTTTTGGATGTTATAATAGTTCCTGCGGGTTTACAGGCGCTGAAGAAAACGAGAATGAAGAGGATAAAAAGGAGATTTTTCAAAAGAATTATTTTGTGCAAATTTAGCGAATTATATTTTAAAACGTCATTATTGCAGATTTCGTATAATTAATTGCGCTGTTTTTGCACTTGCTCCAATTCCGCCTAGCTTGCTTTCCAGAATTTCATATTGGCTAAGAAGTTGTTTTCGATGATCGGATTCCAGGATTTTATTCAGTTCCGTTTTGATATTTTTAGTGGTACATTCCTCCTGAATTAATTCAGTTACGACCTCCTGATCCATGATTAAATTAACTAGAGAGATATATTTGAGCGTGATAATACGTTTCGCAATTTGGTAGGATGCCCAACTGCCTCTGTAACACACGACTTCGGGCACTTTAAACAAAGCCGTTTCTAGGGTTGCTGTTCCCGAGGTTACTAAGGCCGCTGTTGAATGACTCAATAAATCATAGGTTTTATTGGCAATAAAATGAACACCTTTTATTTTTAAAAAGGGAGCATAGAAATCAAATTCCTGACTTGGAGCACCAGCGATTACAAACTGATAGTATGGAAAATCACTCACTACACTCAGCATCAGTTCTAGCATTTTGCTAATTTCCTGTTGGCGACTTCCAGGTAAGATGGCGATAATTGGTTTGTCTTCTAATTTGTTCTCATTGATAAATATGGATAAGTTCTGCGGTTGCCTGTCATGAATAGCGTCTATGAGAGGATGGCCTACAAATTCTACTGGGAATTGGTGTTTCTTCTCGAAAAAATCTTTTTCAAATGGCAGAATGACGTATAATTTGTCGAAGTCTCTTTTTATCGCGCTGATACGACTTTCCTTCCAGGCCCATATTTGGGGCGAGATATAATAATGGGTTTTCAGGCCTCTTTGTTTGGCCCATTTGGCAATGCGCATATTGAAACCCGGATAATCAATGAAGATTATGACGTCAGGATTATAATTAATGATGTCTTTTTTGCAAATGCCGATATTGTTAAGAATAGTTTTCAAATTAAAAAGCACTTCTACAAAACCCATAAAAGCCAATTCTTTATAATGTTTGACGAGAGTTCCACCTACATTTTGCATAAGGTCGCCTCCCCAAAATCGAATTTCAGCTTTAGGATCTTCTTTGTAAAGGGCTTTCATTAAATTGGAACCGTGCAAATCACCTGAGGCTTCACCGGCAATGATGTAATATTTCATATTCACTTTATATTCGAAAGTTAGACAAGCAAGGTAAATAAAGTTAGAAGAATAGTCGCGACTATAAGCCCTTTGGCTATATTTTCTTTGTTGGTTTTTAATAGGAAGAAAAAAATTAAAAGATTTAATAAAGCACCCAGCGTAATTATTTTACCCAATTTGCCTTCTGATTTCATGATTTGAAGGCCGCCCAAAAAGCTAAAATCAGTGAAGACAAGTATAAAAAGATAGCTGCCAATAGCTGCAGCGAGGATTCCTATTGCAGTTCCGATGGCCAAATCTATTATCAGATCTATTTTATTCATTTAAATTCCAAGTATTAAGTTGTTGAATGCTGTGGTGGGCTGTCATGTCAAAATGTACGGGAACCACCGAAACGTAGCCATTTTCCAGCGCCCATTCATCGGTATCGGTGCCTTTATCTTCATTGACAAATTCACCACTCAACCAATAGTAATCTTTGCCCTGAGGCGTTTGGCGTTTGTCAAATTTCTCTACCCACATGGCTTTCGCCTGACGGCAAATGCGTATGCCTTTGATGTCTTCTTCTTTTAATTTGGGCAAATTTACATTTAAAACGACTCCCTCGGGCAAACCGTTTTCTAAAACGGAGGTTGCTATTTTACGAACAAAAGATTTGGCACTTTCAAAGTCGGCCTTCCATTCAAAATCCAATAAAGAAAAACCAATAGCGGGAATGCCTTCAATTCCTGCTTCCACCGCGGCGCTCATCGTTCCTGAATAAATGACATTAATGGAAGAGTTCGATCCGTGATTGATGCCCGAAACGCACAAGTCTGGTTTTTGCTTCAGAATTTCGTTAACGGCAATTTTCACACAATCTACCGGGGTTCCGGAGCAACTGTATTGGGTAATGACAGCATCGTCTTCAGAAACTTTGTTGATGTATAAAGTATTGTTGATGGTAATTGCATGCCCCATTGCACTTTGGGGTTTGTCAGGCGCTACAACAACTACGGTTCCGAGTTCTGACATTAGTGCAATCAAGGCTTGTATTCCGGGGGCGGTAATCCCGTCATCATTGGTCACTAAAATTAGTGGTTTTTTCAAATTCATTTGCATTTTGGCTCAGTTTGTGATACCTGTAACAAAATAAAGAAATTTTATTAACTTGGGCTATTAAAGTCCCAAACAAAAAGAACAATTTAATATCTTTAACAAAAATTTATGCGGGTCTTAACAAATTCCTTGCATAGTTTATATGTAATTTAGACTTAAAAATTAATGAATGCTATTATTCAGTTTATGAAAAGGAATTATAAAATATTATTAGTCGTAATTGCCGTGTCAATTGGGCTTTTTGCGTTTACTAATAGTCAGAAATCCAAAGGAGATCCAGAGAAAGACAAATTGCTTTTAGAGTTACTCACCTTTGTAATTGAAAAGGGGCATTATGATCCAGCAGTTTTAGATGATAAATTTTCAAAAGGAGTTTATAAGGATTATTTGGCCGCTTTAGATCCATCAAAGCGTTTTTTCCTTCAATCGGATGTGGATGAATTTGCCCAATTTGAAAATGATTTGGACGATCAGATCAAAAACAAAGACCTTTCGTTTTTCGAATTGACTTATGACCGATTGATGAAAAGAATTACAGAGGCTAAAGGTTTTTATAAAGAAATCCTAGATCAGCCTTTTTATTATAAAACCAATGAAGATTTTGATACCGATTATGAAAAACTCCCTTTTGCTAAAAACACAGAGGAGCTGAAGAATAAATGGCGCAAACAAATCAAATTGTCTACACTTTCGTCTCTTACGGATCGTATGAAAATGGAAGAAGACAAGAAAAATGGGATTGTAAAGCCAAAAACTAAAAAAGAACAAGATCAGTTTGCTAAACAAATAACTTTGGATCCAACGACAAGTTCAGAGGATGCTAAAGATAAATCAGCACCAAAAACCTACGAGCAGCTTGAAAAAGATACTCGGGAAAGTGCTTTGAAATCCTTGAATGAATATTTTAGTTTTGTAGGGGAATTAGGAAGAGAAGACTGGTTTTCGGTATATGTAAATACGATAGCTACTCGATTTGACCCCCATACTAACTATTTTCCAGCGGAAGAGAAGGAGCGTTTTGATGTCAGTATGAGTGGAAAACTAGAAGGTATTGGCGCCCGATTGCAAAAGAAAAATGATTATGTAGAGATTTCGGAATTGATTTCGGGAGGACCAGCATGGAAAGGAAAAGAATTAGAAGCCGGTGATATTGTAATGAAAGTGGCTCAAGGCAGTTCGGAAGCACTTGATATTGTAGGGATGCATCTGGATGATGTGGTCAAAAAAATCAAAGGACCAAAGGGTACTGAAGTTCGTCTTACCGTTAAAAAAGTTGACGGAACGATCAAGATCATTTCGATCATTAGAGATATTGTAGAAATTGAAGAAACCTACGCCAAGTCAAGTATTGTTCAGAAAAATGGTATGAAATACGGTATTATATATCTGCCTAAATTCTATATTGATTTTGAAAACACCGATGGTCGTGATGCGGGTAAAGACATGACGACAGAAGTGAACCGTCTGAAAGCTGCAGGAGTAGAAGGGATTATTGTTGATGTTCGTGATGATGGTGGTGGATCTTTAAAAACAGTAGTTGATATTGCAGGATTGTTTATCAGCGAAGGGCCTATTGTTCAAATTAAATCAGCAGGTAGAAAGAAAGAAGTATTATACGATAAAGATAAGAGAATCCAATGGGATGGTCCTTTAGTAGTGATGGTCAATAGCTTCTCGGCTTCGGCATCGGAGATACTGGCAGCTGCAATTCAGGATTACAAAAGAGGCGTTATCATTGGTAGCAAACAAACCTATGGAAAGGGAACGGTTCAAAATGTAATTGATTTGAATCAGTTTGTGAGAAATAGCGCTATGGGAGACCTCGGTGCTTTGAAAACAACAACTCAGAAATTCTACAGAATCAATGGTGGATCTACTCAATTAGAAGGAGTAAGTAGTGATGTTGCTATGCCAGACCGCTATGCTTATTTGAAAATGGGCGAGCGCGACACAGACAATGCCATGCCGTGGGACAAGATTGACCCCGCTACCTACACTATTTGGGACAAGCAGGGTAGTTTTGATCAGGCTATAGCCAATAGTAAAAAAAGAATCGCTTTGAATGATAAATTCAAACTGATTCAGGAAAATGCTAAATGGATTGACGAAAGAAACAAAGCCAGTATTTACAGTCTAAATATGGACAAATTCAAATCAGAGCAGTCTGAAATTGAAGAAACAGCTAAAAAATATAAATCCATTGCAGATTATAAAAACGATTTGATATTTACCTCTTTACCATCAGAGCAAGAGCTAATGAAAACAGATGTTTCGCTGAAGGAAAAGAGAGACATCTGGCATGAAAGTCTATCTAAAGATATTTATGTAGAAGAAGCCATTAATGTATTAGAGGATTTACAACCTAAATCAGTTAAAAAAAGTATCGCAGCAAAGAAAGACAAATAGGCTAACGATTCAATACTAATAAAACCCCCATATCTAAAAGTATGGGGGTTTTTTGATCTATTTAGAAGCTTGTGTTTGATAGCACGGATTGTAACCTTTAGAAGCCTCTTATAGTTCTTATAGTGCCAATAAATAGCAACACATGAAATCTACTTTATCTATATTAGTCCTTATTTTCTCCTTTTGGACTATAATTTCCTGTGAAAATAAAAAGTCAAAACCAAAATCTTATCCGGCAGGTGTTGTTATTTCTTTTGATGATGCCTATGTGGATGAATGGTTTGATGCCGATAAAGCTCTAAAAAAATACGGTTGGAAAGCTAGTTTTTGTGTTTGTAGAATTGATTCTATAGGCGCACCCCAAATCACCAAGCTGCTTGAATTGCAAAAGGAAGGCCACGAAATTGCCGGTCACGGCTATCATCATTATAATGCTGTAAAGTTTGTTAATCAATATGGAATGGATCAATATTTGAAACAAGAAATAAACCCAATGATTGCTCGAATGAAGGCAAAAGGTTTTCGTGTTTCCTCCTTTGCATATCCTTATGGAGAACGATCTGCAGCTCTTGACAGCGCGTTATCCAGTAAATTCGAAGTGATTAGAGGCAGAGATTTTTGTGCTCTAGCACCTGAAAAGGAAGGCTGTTATTTTAGAGATTCTAAATTTATGTATGCTTTTGATATTGACAATAACCACATTCATTTTAGTATTCCCTATCTTTTGGAATTACTAGATGAAGCCAAGAAAAAGAACAAAATTCTAATTTTAACTAGCCATAGGCCCGTTAGAAATTTGACGGCTAATTATCAAACAAAAATAGAAACATTAGCGTTTATCTGTAAATACATGAAGCTTAATGACCTGAAATTCTATAAACTATCGGACTTGGATAATTTAGAGACAGTCCATTGATGAAAATGGTTTAGCCTATTAATAGTAGGATATAATAAAGAAAAAGCAACCAAATTAAAATAATTTTTTTCTAATTCTGGCTATGCTGTTTTAGTTAGTAGTTCCTATTTATTAAAAAAACAAGTTTGCAAATCTGCTTACGAATGAGGTATATATGTTTTCTTTGTTTCTTAATTAACATCCAATAATCGCTAAGTACTGTCTGCTATGTCTTCTCGAGAAGAACAATTTGGTTTTTAGAACTTTTTATAAAAGGCTTGCTGTGTTTACGCAACAATTATTGTCAATAAGTTTAGGACAAGTGGGCTATTTAGAACTCCTTTTCACTAAAATAAACCAATACTAGTTTAAAAAAGGTTTGAACCACTTGATGACTAAATCACTATTTGGTTTGTTTATAAATTTTAGAGATCCTTAATTTAAAAGTTTATTTATTGAATTTAAAGCTTAACTTGTTCCCAATTTTGAATGAAATACTTTAGGTTTCTGCTCAAATAGAATTCGAAAACTAGAACCAAACCAAATTTGAATGCGTACGATTAAAATAGTATTTTTCCTTTTCCTTTTATTTTCTATACAGCACTCCTTTGCGCAACTGCAGGAATCTTATGAAAAAGGGAGTGTTATTCTAAATAGTGGGGAACAAGTCGAGGGTTTTATTAAAATCGAAGAGCAGTCAAAACTTAGTACCGAAGTTTGTTTTAAGCGTATAGAAGCCGATGAGGATTGTACTGTTTATACGAGTGCGGAAATCAAATCTTTCCAAACGAATAGCGGTAAATATTTTGATTTACTGACTTTGCAAATGGATAAAAACAAAAGAGAACTTCGTGTTTTTGCCAACTTGATTCTAAAAGGAGAAGCTAGTTTGTATAAAAGTACCTATAAGTCGAATGAGTTTTTTGTGGTCAGAGTTAATTCTCAGAATTATGTTTTGCAAAAGGATCTCTTGGTTTCTGGGGAAACGGAAGAACGAAAATATAATTTTAGGGGAGTTCTGAATGTAGCGACAGCGGGCTATACCAATAGCAGTGAGAATATTCAATACACTGAAAACAATTTCATTAGTGTGCTCACAAAATACAATGCCTCAAAGGGTAGTGAAAGTAAATTGGTCGCTTACAAAGAAAAGAAAATTAATTATATCCTTTTAAATATTGGTGGAGGATTTGGAAAAAGCGAAAGTGAATTCTTTATTCAGGCCATGTACAGAACCTATTATCCCAAAATTAGCCGGAGTTCCTCAGTGAGTATTGGTTTGAATTATTATAAGTATCACTATTCTGAATTGTACAATGAGAGGAGTTACCAATTCACGAAAACCTTGACTACTATTCCGGTACAAGTGCAACAAAATATATTTAATAAACGTATTCGACCTTATGTATTTGGAGGATTAAATTTAAGCTATTTAAAAATTGTAGATTCGGAGCGAAACTCACTATTAAAGGATCGTTTGCAAAATAATTTTGGTATTGGTTTGCTTTATGGAGCAGGAATAGAAATGGATATTTATAAAGGTTTGATGCTGAAAAGCGAATATAGGAATGAAATATTTCAACACCTTTTCCTTTTTGGAATAGGCTATAATTTTTCTAAATAATTAAATTAAATAACAAATAGATGAGAAAATTAGGGATCGGAATAGCCTCTTTTTTGCTTATGAGCTGTGGCGCGAGCATTAAATCAAATTTTACGGAACAGCTAAAACCGTTGACTTTAGAAAATAAAGTCGCTTTTTTGGATCTTGAACATAAAGTTCCCGAAACGGCTAAAAAGATTGGAAATGCAAAATTTGGGGATAGTGGTTTTTCTACGGATTGCGACTTTAATACCAACCTAATAAACGCCCGAAAGTTGGCACGTGCCAATGGTGCTAATATTGTGAAAGTAACTGAAAAGACAGAGCCCAGTATTTTTGGTTCCTCTTGTTACAGGATAAAAGTTGATTTTTATTATTATGAAGGAAATCTAAGTCAAATGTCACAATATCAAATGCAAATTAATTAAACCCAAATTTCCACCTATGAAAAAATCTATTATCTCCTGCTCCTTGGCGTTAGTTTTTTTAATGTCCAGCTGTGCAACAATTGTTTCAGGTTCTAAACAAAGAGTACAATTCTCAAGTAATCCCAATGCTGCAACGCTATTTATTGATGAGGTTGAAGTGGGGAAGACCCCTTTTGAAATTAAATTAGCTCGAAAAAGCGAACACACTGTTTGGCTAAAACTTGATGGATATCAAACCTATGAAACCAAACTTACAAAGAAATTTAATGCCTGGTATCTTGGAAATATTTTATTAGGAGGTTTAATCGGAATTATAATTGACCCAATTACGGGGGCAATGTATAATTTGTCACCTTCCGAAATAAATGCTCAAATTAACAAAGGAACGGCCTTTAGAACTAGTGGAAAGAATATTTATATTGCTGTAGCTTTAAATAGTGATCCAAATTGGATAAAAATAGGACAACTTAGAAGGCTTGATAATTAGAAATTAATACAGCTAGCGTGGATTTGTAATTAGGCGCTCGTATAATATAGAAATATCTTAATTTTCCTAGATCAAAGATCTTTTTTAACAACTCAACGATTTTATTGGTTGAAGGACTATCTGCTATACTAACTATTTTTAATTTGCCGTTTTCTAAGAAAGCGGATATGAAAACAAGTCTCCTATATTTATTCAATTTTTTAATTTTTATTAGCTGTAGCACTAAGGATAATACGAGCTCCGTTGTTAGTCCTACAACTGCTTCCTATAAGCAGCGTATGCGCGATTTGGTGATTGGTATAAGTCGGTATACTAAAACTATAAATCCTGCTTTTGTTGTGATTCCACAAAATGGAGTCCAATTGCTCACTACTGATGGAGCGATAGGCTCACCTTTGGCAACAGCCTATTTGAATGCTATAGATGCTGTTGGCCAGGAAGTTTTATTTTATGGATATTCTAAAGACAATCAGGCTACGCCAATTACAGAAACGAACCGTTTACGAGCCTATTTAGATCTCGCTCAGTCCGACCAAAAAACAATTATGATCACCGATTATTGTTCCTCAGTGGCCAATATCAATGACTCCTATTTGCAAAATGCCGATTTAAAGTATATTTCTTTTGCTGCCAATCAGCGGTTATTGACGGATATTCCGCCATTTCCATCTCTTGTATGCAAACAAAATGCAATGTCGATTCGAAGAATGGCTGATGCTCAAAATTTTTTATATTTAATTGATCCCTCTAAGTTTTCTAGCAAGGCTGATTTTATTACCGCTGTAAGGGCAACTAATTATGATATGTTAGTGATGGATTTATTTTTTCAGGATGGCACTGCATTTAGCGCGGCCGAAATTAACCAATTAAAAAACAAGGCCAATGGCGGCAAGCGATTAGTGATTTCGTATATGTCGGTAGGGGAAGCTGAAAATTACCGCTATTATTGGCAAACTTCTTGGAATAGCATCATGCCCAGCTGGCTAGATGCTGAAAACCCGAACTGGCCTGGTAACTTCAAGGTTAGGTATTGGGATCCCGAATGGCAAAAGATTCTTTTTGGGAACGCTAGTTCCTATTCGAAGAAAATACTAGATGCAGGTTTTGATGGAGTTTATCTTGATATTATTGATGCTTTCGAATATTATGAGTAAGTTTTATTTCTAATAAATGAAAGTCGAAGATGCTTATTAGGTATTTAAAAAAGTAGTACATTTCCTTAGTGATAAACACGAAATAAATTAACCTTTTTTAAATTCATATTAAATGAGAAATCCCATCAATTGGCATAGAAAACATACAGAGTCTTTGAGTTTTGGTAATCGATTGGCCGATGCTGTCGCAAATGGAATGGGCTCCTGGAGGTTTATTATTATTCAAACTATATTGGTGGCCTTTTGGATGACACTGAATATCGTTGCCTTTGTAAGCCACTGGGATGTCTATCCGTTTATACTTTTAAATCTGCTGTTTTCTACTCAGGCGGCTTATGCAGCGCCTATTATTATGATGGCTCAAAACCGTCAAAACGAAAGGGATCGTCAACATGCTGAAGCCGATTATCAAACGAATATCGATGCCAAAATAGAAATCGAAGCCTTGGCCGTAAAGTTAAATTCATTGGAAGTAGACAAATTGGATAAAATTATCAGGATGCTAGAGGAGCTTAAAAAGACGGATTTCGAATAAAATCTAACTTTTTAAAGTAGTTGTTTCTTTGGTGTCTACCACTCATTTACCTTGTTAGCATCCATTTTTAGGAAAATAAACAGTAAAATAGTAAAAGCCCAAAGACCAGAACCCCCATAGGAGAAAAAGGGGAGTGGCACCCCAATCGTTGGGAAAATACCCAATACCATGGCAATATTTACGAAGAAGTGAATAAATAGAACACCTGCGACGCAATAGCCGTAGACCCGACTGAACTTTGTCTTCTGCCTTTCGGCCAAATAGATAACCCTCAGAATTAAGCCTACAAAGAGCGCTATTACAAACAAGGATCCAAGGAATCCCCATTCTTCACCTACAGTGGTGAATATATAATCGGTATGTTGTTCCGGAACAAAGCCACCTTTAGTTTGCGTGCCTTCGAGAAATCCTTTTCCAAACCAGCCACCAGAGCCCACGGCAATTTCAGATTGATTAGTATTGTAGCCAATACCTTTCATGTCGACTTCTTTTCCAAGAAGAATATTGAAACGATCTCTGTGGTGTTGTTTGAAGACGTTGTCAAACACATAATCAACAGAGAATACAAAACCAGAGATGAGGACAAAAATGATTGCACTGGCCACACTATTTCTATTGGATAAACGGCTTCTGAAATAAATAAGAGCAATCACAGCAGCAGCCATAAGTGATACTGCCCAGGGTTCGAAAACCAACGCAAGAACGAATAGTAGTATGGCTACAAAGCCAGTCCAAACGTACCAGGAAGGAAGTCCTTCTCTGTGTAAAACAAGGATGAAAATAGAATAAATTAAAGCCGAACCTGGATCAGGTTGCGGAAGGATAAGCATAATAGGTAAAAACACAATCAACAAGCCTTGAACTTGGCGGTTGAGGTCTTTTAGATTGACCTGGACATCGCTTAAATATTTGGCTAAAGCCAATGCAGTCGCAGCTTTTGCAAATTCAGAGGGCTGTAAGGTAAAGCTCCCAATGGCATACCAGCATCTTTGTCCAGCAATTGTTTTTCCAAAAAGGAACAAGCCAGCGAGTAGCACTAATGCGGATACAAAAATAACAGAAGCATATTTTTCGTAGAATTTACCATCTACCGCTAGAACAATAAAGATCAGTGGAATTGTAAATAATATAAAAAGTAACTGCTTACCGTAAATTTGGGTAAAATCAAAAATGGAATTATCAGCTACAGTAGATAGAGAGGAAGAATAGATATTCAGCCAACCTGCTACCACTAAGGTAATGAAGATAATTACACTTATCCAGTCCAGATTATTTTTTACACTTTGGTTTTTCATTTCTCGAATTAATTTTCTGTAGCACTATCGGTACTTAGGTCAATCGGTTTTTTGACTAATAAACTATCTACTACTTTTTTACCGGTATATTTTGCATATTCGGCTTGTAAACTTCCTTCTAACATTCGTTTTTCAAGGTCGGTACGGCTAATTTTACCTTTCAGGTATTTTTCGATCATCAAACTAGTAATTGGACCAGCCCAACGAGCACCCCAATACCCATTTTCTACTAATACAGCTATGGCAATTTTAGGATTTACACGAGGGGCGAAAGCCACAAAAATAGAGTGATCTTGAAGTTTTACCCTCTTGCCGTTAATTTTTGCAAAATTCTCAGCTGTACCCGTTTTACCACAAATCTCAATTCCATCTACTTTAAGAGCAGCAGCTGTACCAATATTAAATACATCGAACAGTCCATCGATCATGGGTTGGAAATGTTTCCGATCAATAGTGGTCATGTGCTTGGTGGTAAACTTTTTGTCTATAGTTTCGCCTTTGATTTTCTTGATGATGTGAGGCGTAAAATAAAAACCGTGATTCGCAACAGCAGCCATCATATTGGCCAATTGAATAGGCGTCATTAATACTTCTCCTTGCCCGATTGAGTTGGATACAATAGCAGTGCTACGCCATCCACCGTTGGGATAAATTCTTTTATAGGTTTTGGATGTCGGTCTATTTCCTTTTTTTCCTGTAGGTAAATCATAACCCATGAATTGGCCCAGACCAAAACTTTTGAGGTGATTACTCCAAATGTCAACACCATCAGCCGGTTTAAGATATTTGTTTATCGTTCTCATATAAACATTAGCGAAATAGGTATTACAAGATTCATAGATACCACGATGCAATTGCATCACCCCACCATGACAGTGGCATTTCATAAAACGACCTCTAGCATAACTAAAACCATGGTTGCAAACAAAGGAAGTTTGTTCGTCTATAACACCTTCTTGAAGCGCTATTAAACCAGTCAAAATTTTAAACGGAGATCCGGGAGGATATTCAGCCAGTAGTGCTCTATTATACAAAGGTTTTGCAATGGAATCACGATACAATTGAGTATAATTCTTAGAGCGTTGTCGACCTACTAAGATTGCGGGATCGTATGTTGGTGCGGTAATCAAAGCTAATATTTCTCCAGTTGAAGGTTCAATTGCTACTATTCCTCCTCTTTTATTAATCATTAGCTCTTCCCCGTATTTTTGTAGCTCAGCATCAATTGACAAATTGATATCTTCCCCTTGCTTGGCTATGGTATCGTATTTTCCTTGTTTGTAGGACCCAATTTCTCGGTTGTATTTGTCTTTCTGAATGTATTTCACTCCTTTTACGCCACGTAAAGTTGTTTCGTAACTTTCTTCCACACCTTGGGTCCCTAATAAATCACCATTGTTATAATATGGATTTTTCTTAACGGTATTTTCGTTGGCCTGGGTAATAAAACCAAAAATATTAGAGCCATAGTTAACCTGATAATCCCGAAGCGATCTCTTTTGGATGTAGAAGCCAGTGAACTTTCTGATTTTTTCCTGAAAGGCTGCAAATTCAAGTTTGTTTAGTTGGGGCAAAAAGACAGAAGGAAGTCTAGGACTGTATACTTTTGCTTTTTTTATGATTTTGATATATTCTTCTTTTTGAATATTAAGAAGCTTACAGAATTCTAAAGTGTCAATATTCTTAAGTTCACGTGGTATAACCATGATGTCATAAGAGGGCTGGTTAGCCACCAGTAATTTCCCGTGCCGATCATAGATATAACCGCGCTCTGGATAGTCGTACTTAATCTTAATAGCATTGTTATCTGATTTTAACTTGAAAGAATCGTCAATAACTTGCAAATAAAACAGGCGTGATACCAATAAAAAAGTTCCAATGATAATTATAATAGGCAATAATGCTTTTCTCATCGTTTGCTTGGCTTAATAATATAAATTATTATAATGCAGAATAATGTAGTAAATAAAGTACTAAGTATTGTTTTTAGTAAAATTTCTAATAGGAAGTTTAATTTAAAAACCTCTAACAAAAACAATACCAAATGGTGGATGATTACCGCAATTAAAATAAATGAAAAACGTTCGGGTGTTAAAGAATCGTTTATTTTAATGGTTTGGTATTCATAGCTTAAGCCAAAAGAAGTCTTAAAAATAAAAGGTCTACAATAGGCTAGAACCAAACAGGCAGCAGTATGAACTCCGCCAGAATTAGAAAACAAGTCCATCATGATTCCTAAGAAAAAACTAACAATCAGGAGAACCGATTTATTTCCGTTAACCGGATATAAAATTATAAATAGAATATAAGGAAAGGGATTAATGTAGCCAAACAAATCGATGTTATTAAAAACTAGGATTTGTGCTGCTAAGAACAGAATAAACCGAGCCATATTTACTAAAGTAGCGCTATTCATTCGTTGATTTTTTCTCTAAATTACTTATTTCGTCGCTGTCCTTGCTTTTAATAATATAGACATGACCTAGATTTGTCATGTCGTTAAAAAGTTTGATGTTCAAGGTGTAATAGTTTGTTTTATTGTCAATAAAAATTTTGTCAATGGTGCCTACACCAATTCCTTCTGGGAAAATAACCGATTGACCACCAGTAACGATGGTGTCTCCTTTTCGAACCGAAGCCAGTCTAGGAACATCAATAAGCTGAACAAAACCAGCATTTTTACCGTTCCATACCAAAGAACCAAAATGATTTGATTTCTTAATTTTAGCGTTGATCTGCGACTTCACATTTAATATTGAAATAACGGTAGCATAGTTTTTGGAAGTATGATCTACAATACCAATAATTCCGGCACTATTAATGACCCCCATATCTTGTTTCACGCCCGAAGCTTCCCCGCTATTGATAGTGAGGTAGTTTTCATAAACGTTATACGAATTGTGGATTACTTTGGAGACGATAATATTAGCACTATCAACACCTTTGATTTGAACGTTTTTAGCAAGAGAAGTGGTGTCTTTTGTGCTGAAAATAATACTTTTTAAACGGGCATTTTCGAGAGCCAATTGGTCATTTTCTTCTTTTAAATTCAAATATTCACTTAGGGAATTGATTCTTTCGTAGATTCCACCTGTAAAATAATTAGCAGAACTGATTACTTTACTTCTGTGAAAGGAATGCGATTGAATTGTTAGTGCCAAGGAAACACCCAAAAGCAGCAAAAACAGCATTCGATAGCTGTTCTTAAATATAAAATTAAATATTTGCTGCATTAATCGAACGTATTATTTTAGTAGGATACTTTTAAACTTCGGTATATTTTTAAGGGCCATTCCAGTTCCACGAACAACAGCTCTTAAAGGGTCTTCAGCGATATATACGGGTAAGTCTGTTTTTTGAGAAATACGTTTGTCCAAACCTCTAAGCATAGAACCACCACCAGCAAGGTAAATTCCTGTATTGTAAATATCGGCAGCTAATTCAGGCGGAGTTTGAGATAAAGTTTCCATTACAGCATCTTCAATTCGTTGAATTGATTTATCTAATGCTTTGGCAATTTCTCTATAAGAAACATCTACTTGTTTTGGTTTTCCAGTCAATAAATCACGCCCTTGAACAGACATATCTTCAGGAGGAGTTTCTAATTCTTCTAAGGCAGCACCAATTGTAATTTTTATTTTTTCGGCTGTACTTTCTCCAACAAAAAGGTTGTGTTGCGTTCTCATGTAATATACAATATCGTTAGTGAAAACATCACCGGCAATTTTTACCGATTTGTCACAAACGATACCACCTAAAGCGATAACAGCAATTTCAGTAGTACCACCACCAATATCGACGATCATATTTCCTTTAGGTTGCATGATATCGATTCCAATACCTATTGCAGCAGCCATAGGCTCATGTATTAAATATACTTCTTTTCCATTTACACGCTCGCATGATTCTTTAACGGCACGCATTTCTACTTCGGTAATCCCAGAAGGAATACATACTACCATGCGCAAGGCAGGAGTAAACATTCTTTTCTTTAAGGCAGGAATACTCTTAATAAATAAACTGATCATTTTCTCTGAGGCATCAAAATCGGCAATAACACCGTCCTTCAAAGGGCGTATTGTTTTGATGTTTTCATGGGTTTTCCCCTGCATCATACTTGCCTCTTTACCTACGGCAATTATTTTTCCGGATACTCTGTCCCGTGCTACTATAGAAGGGCTATCAACGACTACTTTGTCATTGTGAATGATTAATGTGTTTGCGGTACCAAGGTCAATTGCTATATCCTCGGTCATGAAATCAAAAAATCCCATAAGTTTTTTAAGGGTTTAATTATTAAAAAATAATGAATTACAAAGTTAAACAAATTAATGTTTAAAATGTCGTGTTCCGGTAAATACCATTGCAAGTTTATTTTCATTGCAATAATTGATGCTTAATTCATCTTTTATAGAACCTCCAGGCTGAATAACAGCGGTTATTCCTGCGTTTTTAGCAATTTCCACACAGTCTGGGAAAGGGAAAAAAGCATCGCTGGCCATAACGGCACCTTTTAAACTAAAACCAAAAGTATTTGCTTTTTCAATAGCCTGTGTAAGGGCGTCAACTCTAGAAGTCTGACCTGTTCCAGAAGCAATTAAAGTTTTGTTTTTAGCAAAAACGATTGTATTTGATTTGGTATTCTTACAGATTTTAGAAGCAAACAACAAATCTTCAATTTCTTGCGAACTTGGAGCTGTAAGTGTAACGGTTTTCAGGTGTTCTTTATTGTCAGTTATATTGTTTTTTTCTTGAACTAAAAGTCCGTTTAAACAAGTTCGAACTTGCTTGTTAGGGAGTTTAGTTTGTTTTTGTACTAATATAATACGGTTTTTCTTTTTTTCTAAGATTTCAATAGCTTCTTCGTCATAAGTAGGTGCAATTACCACTTCACAAAATAAGCTGCTAATTTCTTCGGCAGTAGCGGCGTCAATGTTTCCATTGGCAATTAAAACTCCGCCAAAAGCAGAAGTTGGATCTCCAGCTAAAGCATCAAGATAAGCTTGTTTCATGCTGCTTCTTGTAGCTAATCCACAGGCATTATTGTGTTTTAAAATAGCAAATGTAGGTTCTTCATTTTTAAATTCTAAAATCAAATTAACGGCTGCATCTACGTCTAATAAATTATTATAGGACAATTCTTTTCCGTGTAGTTTGGTGAACATGGCGTCAAAATCACCGAAGAAGAATCCTTTTTGATGCGGGTTTTCTCCATAACGTAAAATCTGACCGTTGGCCAAGCTTTCTTTAAAATACGTTTCGTCAGTATTGAAATAATTAAAGATAGCAGTGTCATAATTAGAAGAAACATGGAAAGCCTTGGTAGCCAAAAGTTTTCTGTTTTCTAAAGTAGTTCCTCCGTTTTGAGAAGAAATTAAATCTAATAGCAAGGCGTATTCGTTAACAGAAGCAACGATTACCGTGTCTTTGAAATTTTTAGCTGCAGCACGAATAAGTGAAATTCCACCAATATCTATTTTTTCGATGATATCACTTTCAGAAGCACCTGATTTCACGGTATCTTCAAAAGGATATAAATCAACTATAACCAAGTCAATTTGCGGAATTTTGTATTCTTCCATTTGTTGAACATCGGTTTCGTTATCCTGACGATTCAGAATTCCTCCAAATATTTTTGGGTGTAAAGTTTTTACTCTTCCACCAAGAATCGAAGGGTAGGAAGTTACATCTTCAACGGCTACAACTGGGATTCCAAGATTTTTAATAAAATCTTCTGTTCCACCTGTAGAATATAGGGTGACATTATTTTCGTGTAATTTGCGTATTATCGGCTCCAGACCGTCTTTAGAATAGACTGATATTAAGGCTGATTGAATCGTTTTGGTTGTGCTCATCTGTAGTTATTTTTGGAAGTGCAAAAGTAGTTTTTTTTTTAAATTTATTAATAAAATTTTCAATCTAATTGTGTAACATTATTAGAAAAGTACCTACCTATTAGCTAGAAAGAATTTGTTAGGTTTTTGAATTAAAAATAATGAATTTTACGCACGCCTAATTTTTGTTTTTATGATCGTTTATCTTCGATTGCTCAAAGAGAGTTTTAGTTTTGCCATGAATGCACTTCGTAACAATAAATTGCGAACGCTACTTTCGCTATTAGGAGTGACGATTGGTATATTTTCGATTATTGCTGTGCTTACCGCTGTAGATTCTTTAGATCGGAAGATTAAAAAAGATTTGAGTAGTCTTGACAAGAATACGATTTACTTGATGCGATTTTCTTTTGGACCCTCCGAAATCCCGCAATGGAAAAGAGAACAGTTTCCCAATGTCACATACGATGAATACCAATACCTCAAATCATCATTACCAGATGCTGAAAATTTATGTTATCAATTTTTTACAAAAGCGGAAAACATTAAATATGAGTCTAAAACAGTTAGTGATATCAATGTGGTTCCGGTATCCTATGAATTTGAAGCTATTCAAAAACTCGATTTTCAAGAGGGACGGTTTTATAATGAATCAGAATCGAATTCAGGATCAGCAGTAATCGTATTGGGGTATGATGTTGCTCGTGGACTATATGAAAATACGGAAGCAATTGGTCAGAAAGTGCGGTTGTACGGACAGAATTTTATTGTTATTGGAGTTTTGAAAAAAAAGGGAAAGGGCTTTTTTGGTGATAGCAGTGATACTTCGGTCTATGTTCCTTCTAATTTTTTGAGAAGACAATATGGTGACAATGCTGATTTTTTAACACCCGTTATTATTTTAAAACCAAATGAAGGGATTGATATTGCTGCATTTAGAGCAGAGATAACTCAGAAGCTACGAAATTATAGAGGCGTAAAAACAGGAGATATTGATAATTTTTTTATTAATGTTTTATCGGGTTTTACGGATCTTATTGATGGTATAATTGGTAAGATGAATGTTGTAGGTTGGGTTATAGCTGGTTTCTCTTTGCTAGTTGGTGGTTTTGGAATTGCCAATATTATGTTTGTATCGGTTAAGGAGCGAACAAATCTTATCGGAATACAAAAATCATTAGGTGCTAAAAACCGGTTTATCTTATTGCAGTTTTTATTTGAGGCTGTAATTCTGTCCGTTATAGGAGGGATTATCGGACTGTTTCTTGTCTGGATTATCTCATTAGTAATGACCAAGGTGCTGGATTTTGAATTTGTTCTCAGCCTAGGAAATATAATAGTTGGAACAGGATTAGCCGCATTAATTGGGTTAATTTCTGGGATATTACCTGCGATTTCGGCCTCAAGATTAGATCCTGTAGAAGCGATTCGAACAGGAATGTAGAAGCTTTATTGTAGTTTTTGAAGTATAATAAATACACTTAAACAGATTCGAATGAAAACAAAAAAATCCCGATTGCTCGGGATTTTTATTTATCTAATATCGATGTTTTGAATTAAATCGATGTACAAATTGATTTTGTCTTTTAGTTCCTTTCGAGGGGTTATAAAATCTAAAAACCCATGTTCCAGAACAAATTCGGCAGTTTGAAAACCTTCTGGTAAATCTTTACCCGTGGTATCCCTCACCACTCGAGGTCCAGCGAAACCAATAAGTGCGCCAGGTTCAGAAATATTAATATCTCCTAGCATGGCATATGAGGCAGTAGTTCCTCCGGTAGTTGGGTCGGTACAGAGGGAAATATAAGGTACTTTTGCATCGGCCAATTGGGCTAGTTTTGCAGAAGTTTTTGCCAATTGCATCAAAGAATAAGCGGCTTCCATCATACGGGCTCCACCTGATTTTGAAATCATGACAAAAGGAATTTTATTTTTTATAGCATAGTCAATTCCACGTGAAATTTTTTCTCCTACAACAGCACCTACAGATCCACCAATAAAGGCAAAATCCATACAGCAAACCACTAAATCTTTCCCTTTAGATTTGCCAACAGCAGTACGAACGGCATCTTTAAGTTTAGTTTTTTCCATTGCATCCTTCAAACGGTCTGCATATTTTTTTGTATCCACAAAATGCAAAGGGTCTTTGGATGTAATGTTCTTGTCTAATTCTGTAAATTCGTTACCATCAAACAAAATTTCAAAATATTCGGCACTACCAATTCTGACATGGAAACCATCTTCAGGACTTACCCATAGATTTCGGGCCAGTTCATCAGCATCGATAATTTTTCCTGTTGGGGATTTA
>CANEZU010000008.1 GCA_947444255.1 Flavobacteriaceae bacterium
AAATTCCATTCTAATGCATTTTTACTCCAGTTGCGCATCGATCCAATAATTACATTTTTGGTATGCCATTTTAAATCCCCATCAAAACTACCTGTGGATGCGGTATATTGCTCTGTAAAATAGATGTTTTTATTTGGAAAAGCATCATGTACCGTTGATAAAGCACTAATATCTCCTGCATATAAATGGAAGGCAGAACCGTCAACATAGGGATTTGTCGCAGCATCGCTTAATATGGTTATTGGATATTGTGGCTGATCGCAATTATGATCGTATAAAACAATTTTTGTACTACTATTTGCTGTGACAAAAGCGGGTCCCAATTTGGTTTTTATAAAACTATTTTGTTGGGCTGCCGTCATCAACATACTGGGATTATTATAGGGATTTAGGGGTTCGTTTTGCAAACAAACAGCATCAATAGTAATTCCTAGATCTTTCATAGCCTGAATGTATTTTACAAAATACTTAGCATAGGAACCATAATAAACAGGAACTAAACTACTCCCAATTGTAGTATAATTAGTCTTCATCCAGGCAGGCGCAGACCACGGAACCGCCATTATTTTAATGTTTGGATTAATGACTAAAATTTCTTTTAATAATGGGATCAAACTAGCCATATCAGGAGCAAGACTAAAAAGCGCTTGATTGCTATCGGATTGACCGCTAGGCAAATCATTATAGGAGAAAACAGTGCTATTTAAATCGGATGCGCCAATACTAATTCTTAAATAGCTAATTGAAATTGAATTAGCAGCCGTGCCAAAAAGTTCTTGCAATAATTCTTGTTTTTTTGAAGCGGTCAATCCATTAATAACATCGGCACTTCCTCCTGTTAGGGTAAAACCAAAACCATCTATGGTTTGATAGGTTTGTGTTTCGTCAACTTCAATATTCTGATTATTATTGGCCGTTGTATTGAAACCCAAAATACCCGTTTGCTTTTCGAGTTTTACCGATTGGTCTCCTTTGGTCATCCAAAAATCGACTTCATTGGTCACAACCGGAACTACCGGAACTATTGGAGTTGGACTTGGAGGTATACTATCATTTGAAGCACAATTCAAATGAATAGCTAAAAGCGTTATTAATAGGGAACAATTCATAACTTTCTTAATTATTTTCATTTTCTACCATTAAATTAATTTCCGCGAAAACCGGCAGATGATCGGAGGGATATCTCAACTCTTTTGAGTCGGATAAAACCGCGTATTTTATAACTTCTATTCTCTTGTTTTTAGACAGGAAAATATAATCAATCAACTTACTCACCGGTTCATTGTGTTTAAAGTCATTGAAAGTCCCTGAGGGTCCAAAAGGTTTCTCCATAGATACTTTTCTTGAATCATTCATGACTTTTTCAAGTGCAATTATTCGATCCGAATTTGGTTCTGAATTAAAATCGCCCATAAAAATCACAGGAAAGTCTTTTGTGTTTAATTGGGCTATTTTGGAAAGTATTAATTCCAAACTTCGAGTTCTAGCAATTTCTCCCTTATGATCTAAATGAGTATTAAAAACCCAAAAAGACTTTTTGGTTACAACATCCATAAAAAGAGCATAGGTACAAACTCGATTTAATGCTGCGTCCCAACCTTTTGAAATAACATCTGGAGTTTCCGAAAGCCAAAAAGTACTGTTGTCAAGTAATTTAAACCGTTCTTTTTTATAAAAAATATTCGAAGATTCTCCTTTTCCTTCACCGTCTCTTCCTATTCCCACGAAACTATAGGCGGATAAAGAACTACTAATATCATCTACTTGATTCGGCAAAGCTTCTTGAATTCCAAAAAGTTCCGGTTCGTAAAATTGAATTTGAGAAGTAAAAAAATCTTTGCGATGCTTCCAATTATTATCTCCATCACTTTCTACATCAAGCCGAATATTATAGGTCATCACTTTTAATGTTTGTCCATTTGAAAAAGTCATTCCCAAAAGAAACAGTAGCAGTAAAAAATATTTATTTAACATCATTAATGTAATTTTAGTGAAAAAATCTATTCTCTATAAAAATAGCCATTTTAGTACATTTTAAATTAAATTAATACCCTAAATTTTGTGTTAGGTTAGTATTGTTATCTAATTCTGATTGTGGAATTGGCCAAATCAAATCATTTTGACTTATGTTATTAGCATAAGGCATTGGCACTTCTACACCTAATTTTGTGTAGGTTTGCTGAGTTAAAATTTCTATCGATTTACCTTCTCTTTTTAAATCATACCATCTTTGGCCTTCAAAAGCCAACTCTAAAAATCGTTCATTCAAAATTTTGTTAATCGCATCATCCTGAGAAATTGCCGGGCTTACATTGGGCAGGGCTACTCTTGTTCTTATTCGATTGACTAATGTCATGGACCCTACAAGATCGCCAGTATGTGCCAAGGCTTCCGCTTTTAAAAGAATAATATCTGCCAAGCGAAAAATATAATAATTTTGTGTGCCATCAGTAGCTCTCATTTTCCATGGATTTGGAAATTGCAGAAAGGAAGTCCAGTAAGGGTCCGCAAAAGTAGTTGGTAATCTTTTAATGGAAGAAGCCTTTCTTTTAGCATCCGCATTAGCGGTAAAGGCATTATTTAGGGTATGACTTGGCGTATTAAATTTTTTCCAATTGTTTCCTAAAAACACATTTGTACACCAAGCATTAAGATTAGTTCCTGCACCTTCTCCATTTACTTCCCAGATCGATTCTACATTTCCTTCATGTTTATTGTCGAATAAATGATCGTAAGTAGTCATCAAACTATAGCCACCGGTATTGATAATTTCACCACAATATTGATTTACTTTTGTCCAATCTGGATTTGGCATTGTAGCATACACTTTAGCCAATAAGGCTTTTGCAGCACCTTTATTTGCTCTAAATTTAAAAGAATTATCAGGTGCATTTGCCATTGCAACTTCACAATCTGCAATTATTGAAGCATAGACTTCTGCAATTGGCTTTCTAGATGGGAATAAAGAAGGGTAAATTTCATCAAAGTTTTGATTGTTTATGGCGGTAATTGTAGTGTTGACAATAGGGAAATCGCCCCATATTTGAACGCCCATAAACCGAGTTAAAGCTCGATATAAAGAAGCTTCCCCAATCATTTCCTTTTTTCTTTCGGGTGACAAATCAGGCACATCATTTACATAATTTAAAATTAAATTACATCTTTTCACATCGTCTGTGAGGTGGCCCCAATCTCTTGCAATAACGTAGTTTGTGGCAATTATTCGATATTCATCTATTTGAAAAAATTCATCGCCATCGGCTCCTGCATAAGCAACATCAGCACCTGCATCGCCTAGGAAAAAATAATCAAATTGCCAAAATTCACTTGCAAATATGGCATTACAGGATTTCATGGCTAACTCTGCATCGGCCGCATTTTGGAGGACTTGGGCATTGTTATCCTGAGCAATTCTCACTTTATCAGTTATTGGTTCCGTATTCAAAACATCAGTACAGGACACTAAAAGAGACAGACTAGCACTAAACAAAAGTAGGGTTCTTATAATTATTAATTTTTTCATGATTTCTTTCTTTTATACTATTAAAAACCAGCTTTTAGGCCAAAAATAAATGTTCTTACCTGAGGATAAGTTCCATAATCTATACCACTTGCGGTTCCGTTATTTCCTCCTTGCGCACTAACTTCCGGGTCAAATCCAGAATATTTTGTCCAAGTGATTAAATTTTGTCCCGTTGCATATAATTTTAAAGACTGTAATTTCCATAATGTCTTTTTGAAAACATAGCCTAAAGTAACCGCTTTCAATCTCACATAAGAACCATCCTCAACAAATCGATCTGAGACTGCTGTTGGAGGTATTAATACTGAAGCACTTGGTCTTCCTGCTTTAGGAATATCCGTTATTTGTCCGGGTTGAGTCCATCGGTTTAAAACGGAAACGGATTGATTTTTGGCATCTTTCATACCTTCTAAATCAATCCTAGAAGCATTAAATATTTGATTCCCCTGACTTGACGTTACTAAGGCATCTAGCGAGAACCCTTTGAAGGAAAAAGTATTTGTTAAACCAAAAGTATAATCTGGTAAAGCACTACCAATTTTAGTTCTGTCAGAAAGAGTCACCACGCCATCACCGTTAAGGTCTTTGTATTCTAAATCCCCCGTTGCTGGATTTACCTTATCTACTTTAAATCCGTAGAAGTTCCCTAAAGAAACCCCTTTTTCTATTCGATTTACATTTTCATAACCCGAATACATTATGGTTCTTAGTTTTCCCATATCCGTAACTTCGTTTTTTATAAACGTAATATTAAAACTGGTATTCCAATTAAAATCCCCTCTAAAGTTGACCGTATTTAGTGCTAATTCTATTCCTTTATTTTCAAGTATACCTGTGTTTGAGACAAACCTTTGTCCATTAATACTAATATCCTGAATTAAATCAGTCGTGGTTTTTTTAAAGGCGTCGACCGATAATTTAACTCTATTATTAATAATCCCAAGATCCAATCCTATGTTTAAATCAGTGGTTGTTTCCCAAGTCAAATCATTATTATCGTAAAATTCAGCATTTTGACTAGTCGAATTTAATGGTAATGTTGCAAATGCCGAATACTCTCTAATCGCAGAAATATTTCCCGTTTGACCCCAACCGCCTCTTAATTTTAGTTCAGTAACAAGACTACTATTCTTCAGAAAATCTTCATTTGAAATAATCCATGCCGCTGAAACTCCTGGAAAATAACCCCATTTATGACCCGGCGCTAATTGCGAAGCACCACTTGCTCTAAAAACCCCATTAACAATATATTTCCCTTTATAAATATAAGTAGCTCTTCCAAAATAAGAAACATAATTTTTTTCTCTGGAAATGGTATCTGAAAACTGATGGTTTATAAACATCATTTTATTGATATCTAATTTTCGCAAATCGGTTGTAAAACCAGATCCTTCAATTTTATATTGATCAAATCTATATTTTTGAATTCCGCTTCCTACCAACAAACTAAGATCATGTTTATCAGATTTGATATTATAATTCAAAGTATGTTCCAAATTCCAAGAATAATTATTGTATGTATTTAGTTTACCTATTCCATTTAAAGTGGGATCCGTATCTGAAACTCGACCTGCATTGGAACGGTAACTATCAATAAATTCATTTCTTACACTTCTGTTCACATCGACTGTTGAAGAAGGTTTCCAAACTAAATTTTTAAGAAGTGTAACATCTAAACTCATGTTACTCATATATCGGAAGGTATTAAAATCGTCCTGACGACTTTGAAAAGCAACTGGATTTTCTAAAGAGGCAACTGGATTTGCAGCAAATTGTCCCGGAAGCTGTAAACCGGCAGCAGCTCCTCCCACTAATTCGTCTGCATAAACCGGCAAATAGGGTTGAGCAGTTAAAGCACTCAGAATAACTCCTCCCTGATTTGCGCTATTATTATCACTAGAATTATGTAGTTTAGTATGAATAAGATTCATATTTATATGTGCTTTAAGCCAAGATGCGGCATCTATATCCATATTAAATCTTCCTGACAATCTTGAAAATTGAGCAGGTTTTACAATTCCTTTAGTATCCTGATATCCCAAAGATGCAAATGATCTAATTTTATCCGTTCCTCCAGAATAGGAGAAATCATAATTTCGATCTTCTCCTGTTTGAAAAACTTTATCTCTCCAATTGGTATTAATACCTTCATAAATTGGCAAACTGGCTTGGGCCAAATTCGACGAACTGATCTCCGCTTGCAAAGCTTTATATTGGTCTAAATTTAACACGTCTAAATTTTTAACAATTCTGGAAGATCCAAAATAGGAATTGAAGCTAAAAACATTTTTATTGGCTTTCCCTCTTTTAGTTGTAATCAAAACTACACCTGCACTTCCATTTACACCATAAATTGCGGTTGCAGTAGCGTCTTTTAAAATTTGAATATCTACGATATCGTCGGTGTTTACTCCGTCTGAGGAATAGGTTTGCACTCCGTCAATAACAAATAAGGGATTGTTTCCGGATTGAATAGAGCTGATTCCTCTAATTCTTATGTCCAATCCAACACCTGGCTTACCTGAAGGTTGTACTACATTTACTCCAGCGGCATTCCCTTGTAAAGCCTGGCCTACATTGAAAATGGGACGGTCATCAAAAGCTTCTGATTTTACTGTGGATATTGCACTTGAAATATTTTTTTTCTTTTGAGTACCATATCCAACATTAATTATAACTTCATCCAGTTTGTTTTCTCTCTCTGATAATGAAACGTTTAAAATTTGTGATTGACTGACTTTAATTTCTTTTGAATTATAACTTAAATTAGAATAAATTAAAATATCATTTGCGTTTAATTTGATAGCATAGTTTCCGTCAAAATCGGTCGTGACTCCTTTTTTAGAATTTTTGATTCCGATATTTACCTGTGAAATAGGTAAATTATTTTTAGTATCGGTAACTTTTCCTTTTATTTCTATCGTTTGTGCTATTGCTGAACTCACAATGAAAAGAAAGAGTAAACCAAGAAAGTTTGTAAGTTTCATGTTGTTGGTAAATTAGTTAAGTAAAAAGATTCGTCTTCTAAAACTGATATTTAAAAAGGGAATTTATACTAAATATAGATTTGGGTAGAATTAGCACTTAATTGAATTGAGCTTATTTTTAATAAAAAAAGGTCAAGAGAATCAAACTAATTAGATTCTTTACTATTTATTAAAAGAATTATATTAGAGTATTAAGAAACGATAAGAATCGTTAAATTTAAAATCCCTCACAACTTAGAAGTTGTAAGGGATTTAAATTATTTTAGAAAAATTAGTTTTTAACTACTTTTATAGTCTGAACAGAATTATCAGAAGCAATTTTAGCAAAATAAACCCCTCTTAACAAACCAGAAGCGTCTATATTAACATTATTTGAAGATACAATTCTTGTTAAAACAACTTTCCCCAAAATATCACTTACTTGAATAGTATTAATTTTTTTATTTGTGTTAGAAACAAAATTCCAATTGCTATTTGTAGGATTTGGGAAAACTTTAAAGCTGTTAGCAGCAAAACTTTTTGCAGCCAATACAGAGGTAAAACTGTACTCTAAAGTACTTCTGTTAAAAGTAACGTCATAGGTTCCTGGAGGAAGAGTCATATCCTTAGGATCACCACCGTTTAATTTATTAATTAAAGTACCAGAAATTTCAGAGACATTAGCTGCAGGAACACCAAATTGATAACCCCAATCATGATTGTCTCTTATTTTCATATGAAGCACAAGATCATTGTTCTGTGGAGTTCCTACCCAACCGGCTAAAGTATAATGTACATTATCCGTTGTTTGTAAATCGACATCTGTACCCCATCCACTTCCTACGAAATTACCTATCATACTTACTACAACAGGTTCAAAAATATATTCAGCAGCCGATTTTGTAAAATAGATATTAAGTGTTGCTGCTGGAACTGGAATCAAAGCAGCTGCAACAACAGGACCGTCAGGGAAAGCACCTCCCCATTGGTTTGCAGTTCCTTCTTCAATAAATTTAGCATCACCCCCTGGAAAAGAGACACTTTTCTTAAAGTAAAGATCTCCATTAGCGGTTTGCAATTGTACATCTGATACTAAACCTCCACCCGTAATTTTAACAATTGCATTAGGATTAACACCCGCAGTAAAAGAATACGCTTTTGAAGTTGTATTGTAAGTTACGTTCCAGAAACCTAATGTTGCAATGATATTACTAGCACCGGTAAGGATTCCTACCCCTGAAGGAAAACCAGGTTGAGTGGCAACTCCGTAGGAAGTTCCCCAATTGGCATTTTCAGAAAATTTTATTTCACCATTACCCACAATTTCAATATTGGTCCCTGTAAAATTCTCTCCATCAGTAGAAGTAAGGGCTACGGCTCCAGGTTGCGTCCATCCACCGGTTCCTGTTCCGGTAATACTAACTGTTGTCTGCGCATTCATTCCGAATCCAAACAGTATTGCGATAATTAAATAATGTAATTTTGTTTTCATAATAAAAAAGATTTGTTGGTTTTTGTAAATAGTTTAAAATTCTTGTTTAATAATTTTTTAAATAAATTATACTTTAAGACATGAAAAATATCTTAGAGTTACCATTCTTAGTCTGTCCTTTGAAAATCAGTTTTCACAACCTCGTCCATTGACAAAAGCCCATTAACCATTTAATTAAGCAGGATATTTTCGATCATATCACAAATAAATGTTTTATGATATGTGTTTTTTATTTGCTTATTTTTTATTTATCTCAAACAATATTATGATTATTTTTACATTTATAAATTTAATCATGTACTACAAAAACACATCAAAATAGAATTTTAAACTTATTAAAAACACATCATTTAATTTTTATATTATTATATATCAATACTTTGTACTATTATTAAGTATGTTATTATTGTGTTAATTCAAAAAACTAACACTACATTTATGAGATTAAAGCTTATTTATAATAAAAACAAGATAAATTGAAACGATCCATTATGTAAAATAAAAAACAGCCTTATAAACAGAATGAAAAAAATACAAAAACGATGAATTTAAAAACGAATCGACTGGTTGTTGTTTTACTATTTTTTACTTTGATATCAGTTCAAAGCCAGGTTAAAACAATAGGTCTTCCCGAAATCAGGAACTACAAAAGGTCAGACTATAAAGGGGGTACCCAAAACTGGAATATTGATCAGGACAAAAATGACAATCTGTATTTTGCAAACAACAATGGTTTGCTTCAATTTGACGGAAGCGTCTGGACAAAATATTCCTTACCTAATTTATCAAGCATAAGGAGTCTAAAAATTGGGAATTACGGAAAGATATATGTAGGCGGTTATAATGAATTTGGCTATTTCGAAGCAAACACAAAAGGAAAACTTATCTATACTTCTCTTTCAAATCTCATCAAAAAAGAGAACACGAAAATTATAGATTTTATCTGGAAGATATATATTCACAATGAAGAGGTCCTTTTTCAATCCTTCGAAAAGGCCTATGTTTACAAAAATGGCGAGTTAAAAATACTGGATGCTCCAGATCGATTTCAATTCTCCTTTCAAGTAAACAACAAACTGTATTTTCAGGATAAATCACACGGATTATTAGAATATACAGGAGGATTATTAATCCCATTAGCGGGAACTACTATTTTTAATACTACTGAAATTTGGGGAATGTTTCCGATGCCAAATAATAAAATACTAATTGCAACTCTAGACAAGGGGCTATTTGTATATGATAAAAACAGCGTCATCCCATGGGAAAGCCAAGCAAATGAGTTTATAAAGAAGAATAGTTCCTTGGGCGGCGCAATGCTTAAAGACAAAAACATAGTATTGAATTCTGTCTTAGATGGATTGATTGTATGCGACTTAAACGGTGTTATTATTCAACACATCAGTAGAAAAAATGGTCTACAAAACAATACCGTTTTAAGCTCATTTGTAGACAGCAAGAACAATCTTTGGCTAGGTCTAGACAATGGAATAGCCTTTATTAATGAAAACTCTCCTTTTACCTATTTTGGTTTGAGTTTTGACTTAAGTACCGTCTACTCTTCGGTTGTATTTGAAAACAATTTATACGTTGCTACAAATCAAGGGGTTTTTTATCATTCGTGGAATAATGCAATCAAAGATGACATCTTTCAATTAGTAGAAGGCACAACTGGTCAAGCATGGAATATCCAACTAATAGATGGGCTCTTATTATGTTCTCATAACAAAGGAGCATTAGTCATTAAAGGAGGTAAATCAACAAAAACTTTTGATGAAACAGGATATTGGGGTTTCAAAAAAATACCAAATCACCCTAACTATATAATTGGATCTAATTACAAAGGATTTGCCTTATTTGAAAAAACGCTTGATGGTTTAGTTTTTAAACATCAGATGGAAGGGTTTACTAATTCAGCAGGAAATTTTGAAATTGACGAAAAATATATTTGGTTTATTAAGGATAATTTAGTCTATAAATTAAAATTCTCGAATGATTATTTACAATTTGAGGCAACAAATACATACCGGTTTTTATCTAAAAAAGAGAAAGGAATAGGAAGCATTCAAAAAATAGAAAATAAAGTTTCTTTTCAAACTAACAATCATTTTTACAATTATAATGAAGAACAAGATTATTTTGATGAAGACAATAAAACAACTAAATTATTCAAAAAAATTGCATTTGTTCAATCAATCACAGAAGATTCCAAAGGAAATATTTGGTATGTTTTTAATGAATCTTTAGGTGTGTTGATAAAAAACGGACCGTATGCTTACACCAATAAAACGGATGTTTTTTCAAGTTTAAAGGGTAATTTGGTTTATAACTATCTGTCTATAAATACCATAAATCCAGAAAATATATTCATCGGACTAACCGATGGATTGGTTCATTATGATTCTAAACTACTTACCAAATTCAAAAGCAAGCCTAAGGTTTTCATAAGAAACTTTTCTTATCCAGAAGACACTATACTCTTTGGAAATAGTTACAAAATACCCGAAGTTTATACGATTCCTTTTAAATCAAATCAGGTAAAATTTAGATTTTCATCTCCCACTTATGAAAATGTTGAAAATGTTTATTACTCCTATCAGCTAGAAGGTTTTGATGATTCCTGGAGCAATTGGTCGACATCAAATACTAAAGAGTATACTAATTTAAAGGAAGGCGACTATAAAATGAATGTTAAAGCTCGAAATAGTTACGGTATTCAATCGGAAAATTCAACAATTGCCTTCTCCATTTCTCCACCATGGTACAGACATTTTTTAGCCTATATTTTCTATTTAATTGCATGTGCTTCGTTAATATTATTGATTAGAAAAAATATTCAAATGAAAATTAGAAAAAACAAGTATTACGAAACTATTGAGCAAAGACGTATTTATTTAGAAAGAGAGTCTAAAACGAAACAAGCGCAATTAGAATTAGAAAATGAAATTGAAAGGTTAAAAAGTGATACGCTACAGATTAAAATAACTACAAAAGACAAGGAACTTGTTAATAATACTTTACAAATAGTAAAGAAAAACAAAACTTTAAATGGCATTATTAATAAACTTAAAGATATCAATTTAGATGCATTGGACGAATCCACTAAAATACAATTTACTAAACTTAACAGAAGCATCATAAAAGAAGTAAATACCGATAAAAGTTGGCATGAATTAGAAAAACACTTAAAGAATGTGCATTTTGAATTTTTAAAACGTTTAAAAGAAAAATTCCCAACAATCTCTCCCAGAGAATTGGATCTTTCAACTTATTTATTGATGAATATGTCAACTAAAGAAATCGCTGAAATTATGAATATTTCTGGGGCTGGTGTTGAATTAGCTCGTTATCGATTGAGAAAAAAATTAGGGCTCACTAAAAAGGAAAATCTTATTGGTTTTTTAATGAGTATTTAAATAAAAAAAACCGCAAACCAATTAAGGAATGCGGTTTTGTAAACTATTTGTTCTCTATTTATCCTTTCAAACTAGCCGATAAATATTCTCTATTCATTTGAGCGATATATTCAAGTGAAATTCCTTTTGGACATTCTACTTCACAAGCTCCAGTATTGGTACAGTTTCCGAAACCTTCTGCATCCATCTGGCTAACCATGTTTAAAACACGATCCGTTGCTTCTATTTTTCCTTGCGGCAAAAGTGCAAACTGAGATACTTTTGCGGCAACGAAAAGCATCGCTGAAGAGTTTTTACAAGTTGCTACACATGCACCACAACCAATACAAGTTGCCGCGTCAAATGCTTTATCAGCATCGTGTTTTGGAATTGGAATGGTATTGGCGTCAATTGTATTTCCTGAAGTGTTTACAGACACAAATCCTCCAGATTGTTGGATTCTGTCAAATGCACCTCTATCTACAACTAAATCTTTAATAACCGGAAATGCTTTCGCTCTGAATGGTTCTATGTAAATAGTATCACCATCTTTAAACTTACGCATGTGCAATTGACAAGTAGTTACCAAACGATCAGGACCGTGGGCTTCGCCATTAATATACAAAGAACACATTCCGCAAATTCCTTCGCGACAATCGTGATCAAATGCTACCGTATCTTCTCCTTTTACGATTAGTTCATCGTTTAAGATATCAAGCATCTCAAGGAATGACATATCTGGTTCGATATTATCAATAGTGTAATCCACCATTTTTCCTTCCGCTTTAGCGTTATTTTGACGCCATATTTTAAGTGCTAATTTCATTTTTTTTAGTTTAAGTATTAAGAAATATCCTAATTACTATTTATAACTTCTTTGAACTAATTTCACATTGTCGAAAACTAGCGCTTCTTTGTGCAATACTGCATCACTAGGATTTCCTTTATACTCCCAAGCAGCAACATAAGCGTAGTTTTCATCGTCACGCTGTGCTTCTCCTTCTGGGGTTTGGTATTCTTCTCTAAAGTGACCCCCACAAGATTCATTTCTGTTTAAGGCATCTTTTGCAAACAATTCTCCCAATTCAAGGAAATCAGCAATACGAAGTGCTTTAGCTAGCTCTGGATTAAAACTATCTGCTGTTCCAGGAATCTTTACATCTTTGTAAAACTCTTCTCTAATCTGTGCGATTTCAGCTTGAGCTTCAGCCAATCCTTTAGCATTACGAGCCATTCCAACTTTATCCCACATGATTTTTCCTAATTTCTTATGGAAATAATCCGCTGGTTTGGTCCCTTTAGCATTGATTAATTGGTCTATTTGTGTAAGAACATTTTTCTCTGCTGCATCAAATTCTGGTGAATCTGTAGCAATTGGTCCCAGTTTAATATCCGGTGCTAAATAATCTCCAATTGTGTAGGGCAATACGAAATAACCATCGGCCAATCCCTGCATCAAAGCAGAAGCTCCTAATCTATTCGCTCCGTGATCTGAGAAGTTAGATTCTCCAATAGAAAAACAACCCGGAATAGTAGTTTGTAAGTTATAATCAACCCAAGTACCACCCATTGTGTAGTGAACGGCAGGATAAATCATCATAGGAGTTGAATATGGATTTTCATCCACAATTTTCTCATACATTTGAAATAAATTACCATATTTATTAGCGACAACTTCCGTTCCTAATTTAGTTACCAAAGCCAAATCATTTTCATCTTGGTGTTTTAATCTCGCTTGATCAATACCGTATCTTTGAATTGCCGCAGCAAAATCTAAATAAACGGCTTCTCCTGTTTTATTTACACCGAAACCAGCATCACATCTTTCTTTAGCAGCACGAGAAGCAATATCTCTAGGTACTAAATTTCCAAAAGCGGGATATCTTCGTTCTAAATAATAATCTCTATCTGCTTCAGCGATTTGTGTCGGTTTTAATTTCCCTTCACGGATGGCTTTAGCATCTTCAATTTTTGCAGGAACCCAAATACGACCATCATTACGCAATGACTCTGACATTAAAGTCAGTTTTGCCTGATGCTCTCCAGAAACTGGAATACAAGTTGGGTGAATTTGTGTATAACATGGATTTGCGAAATACGCTCCTCTTTTATGAATTTTCCATGCAGCCGTTACATTACTTCCCATTGCATTGGTAGAAAGGAAAAATACATTTCCATATCCGCCAGAAGCAATTACCACAGCATGAGCTGAATGTCTTTCGATTTTACCTGAAACTAAATCACGAGCGATAATCCCTCTTGCTTTTCCATCAACGATCACTAAATCTAGCATTTCGTGACGGTTGTGCATTTTTATCTTTCCACGACCAATTTGTCTGTTCATGGCAGAATAAGCACCCAAAAGTAATTGTTGTCCGGTTTGTCCTTTAGCATAAAATGTTCTGGAAACTAATGTTCCACCAAAAGAACGATTGTCTAATAAACCTCCGTATTCCCGTGCAAAAGGAACACCTTGAGCCACACATTGGTCAATAATATTTGTAGAAACCTCAGCAAGACGGTGAACATTAGCTTCACGAGAGCGATAATCTCCTCCTTTTACCGTATCGTAAAACAAACGGAAAGTCGAATCGCCATCCCCTTGATAATTCTTTGCAGCATTTATTCCACCTTGTGCAGCAATCGAATGTGCACGACGTGGAGAATCCTGAAAACAAAATGATTTTACGTTATATCCTAATTCTGCTAAAGTTGCCGCAGCAGAACCTCCAGCAAGTCCGGTTCCAACAACTATAATATCTAAATTACGTTTGTTAGCTGGATTTACTAAATTAATATGATCTTTATAATTGGTCCATTTGTCCGATATGGAGCCTTCTGGAATTTTTGAATCTAATGCCATACTAATTTAATATTAATGATTGAAATGATGAAATAATGCGATGAATATGAATCCGAAAGGAACCACAATTGCAAATGCATAACCTAATTTATGTAAACCTTTTGAATATTTATTATTGAATCCAACCGATTGAAAGGAAGAATTGAAACCGTGCCACAAGTGCAAAGACAATAATATAAAAGAAAGACAATAAAGTCCTGTACGCACTGGACTTTCAAATTTGTGAACTAATTCTGGGTAATATCTGCTAGCCTCTAATGGACTTCCCTCTACATATTTGTACATGATTTCAGGAACCCAAAAATCATAAAAATGCACTAAAATAAAAGCCAAAACAACCGAACCCGAAATAATCATATTTCTTGAGGCCCAAGAAGCATTTGCTGCTCCGTTATATTTAGCGTATGAAACAGGTCTGGCGCTTCGGTTTTTAAGATCCAAAACAAAACCCATAATGAAGTGAAAAATCACTCCGATAATTAATATCGGCTGAATAACGAACTGAACTAATGGATTATAACCCATAAAATGGGAAATAGCATTAAAAGTATCAGGACTAAAAACCGAAGTACTGTTTATAAAAAAATGTTGCGCTAAAAATAAAATTAAGAAAAGTCCCGAAAGTGCCATAGCGACTTTTTTCGCAATAGAAGACTTCAATAATACAGATTTTGCCATAGGTTTGAGAGTAATTTGTTATAAAAATCAGACAAAAATACATCTATTTCAAATATACTACAACCTTTTCGTAGTAATTTATAATGATTTTAAAGTGTTTGAATGAAAACACTGTCGAATCTTTAAACATAATATACGAAAACCCTTAATTTGTAAGTTTTTGTTAAACAATCTTTAAAACAAACTTAATATAAATACTAATACGTTCGAGTCACATCCTCATCAATAACAATAATAAAATCAGCCTTGTTTAAATGTTCAGTTTCTAATTTTGAAATGTCTTTTTGAGAGACTGTACTTACTGTGAGTATATTTAAATCCGGTTTACTTTTCTTTAAGTAGGCGTAAATTCCATCAAAATTATCGCTGTGGTAGGATCCATTAAAATGAATAAACAGCGTATTTAGTTTTTGATTTTTCAGAATAAAATAAGCCATTGTTGCATCCTTAATCGCTTGGGCTTTGGGGAAGTTTCCACCACCATGATCGCCAGTTTCTGCTACCATTCTGACATACACAGGCATTTTAGAATCATAGAAAATAGGCAAATCTGGCATCCACGCTTTTTCGGATTCCGATAGTTTGTTTAATGATTCGAAACCTTGTTTATAGACTAAACTTGCATATCTTCTTGGAACATTTGTCGCTATAAATGGAATTGAATGATCTTTTGCAAAATCAACTATGGGTTTATAGTCTGTTTGGTAATTAGGCCAGAGTCGGGCAAGGCTATCCAATTTTTGTTGGTCTATTTCACTCTTCAAATATTGGTCTAAAGCTTTCTGATTGTCGGATTCCAGCATCTCAGCTCCCAATATTATTGGTTTAATTTCCCATAAATCTTTCGTTAATTCGAGTTCAAGCCAATGGGCAACTGAATTATCATGATGTTCACCAAACAATAGAATATCGCTATTTTGGGATTCTAAAATTAGATTTGCGTAAGTCGTTTTATTGCCTTTTTTATCAAAAATTTGATAGGATTGTTTGTCTTGAGAAAAAGAAAATGCATAAACAAAAAATACAAAAAGAAGAAAGTTAAATTTCATAATCTACTGTTTTAAAACCCGATTCTTTGCTAAAATAACTATAAATGTAGCGCTTTCAAAATTATATTATTGAATTCCTATTTTTTATAATTGATTCATTTAAAATTCGTAAAAATCAAAAATCAAAGTGTTTTATATTTACGATGCACTTCAATTTTAAAGTCATAATTGTAATTTTATGCCCTCAAAAAACAGAAAATGAAAACAGGAATTGATGCCATCTCTTTTGATATTGCTAAAATACACTTACCTATAAAAACATTAGCAATAGCCCGAAATATAGATCCCGAAAAACTAGAAAAAGGCTTGGGTTTAATCAAGATGACTTTACCGGATGCGCATCAGGATACTGTTGTTTTTGGGGCGAATGCTTTGACAAAATTAATTATTGAAAATAATTTAAAAGGAGCTGAAATTGCCAGAATTTATGTTGGGACCGAAAGCGCTATAGATAGTTCAAAACCTATTGGATCTTTTCTGGTTTCTTTAATGGAAGAAAAATTTGGGGAAAATACTTTCTCCGAATGTGATGTAGTCGATTTTACTTTTGCCTGTATTGGCGGAGTTGATGCGCTTCAGAATTGCATTGATTTTGTTCGATTAAATCCAGAAAAAAAAGCAATTGTTGTAACAACTGACATTGCAAAATACGACTTAAACTCTACTGGAGAATATACACAAGGCGCAGGAGCTTTAGCAATTTTAGTGAGTTCAAATCCTAGAATTATTGCTTTCGAGAATAATTGGGCTACAAGTACTAAAGGAGTTTTCGATTTTTTCAAACCCTACAGAACACTCCCTAAATCGGAAATCACAGGAAATGAAAACAATGATCCTTGGTTTGAAAATTTAGAAACCGAAATTGAAATTCACAAAGACCAACCCGTTTTTGATGGTCAATATTCGAATCAATGCTATATGGATCGGACCCGCGATGCCTATTTCACCTTCAAAAAATTAAAAAACAGCCAAAAGTCTGTCTATAATACTTGGTCTAGTATTATCATGCACTTACCTTATGCTTTTCAAGGTAGAAGAATGCTTTCTGAAATTTACATATTAGATGCTGAGAATCCTATTTTGTCTGGAACAGAAGATGCTGCTGAATATCAGAATAAACTTAAGGAAATTAGTAAATCAGAAGCCTATCGTAATTTTGTAAGTGAAAAACTGGAAGCCGCTGAACTCGCCTCTTCCTTAGTTGGAAACTTATATACCGGATCTATTTTCATGGGATTTGCGTCTACTCTAGCGCATTTTTATGATAGCAAAAAAGAAATTAGCGGAAGTACTTTTGGATTTCTTGCTTATGGAAGTGGTTCTAAATCAAAAGTTTTCGAAGGCAGTATTCAATCCGATTGGAAATCTGCCATTAACAATTTAAACCTCTTTGAAACTCTAGATCAAAGTTTTGAAATTGACTTCGACACTTACGAGAAACTGCATAAGAAAGAACAAACACAAAGTGTTCAAGTCCCAAAAAACGAATGGATTTTAGATAGAATAGAAAAAGAAATTCCAAATTTAATGGGTGCCCGCTATTACAAATGGATTGACTAACTAAATTTAGCCATATATTCCTGAACAATTAAATCCGTATTTTCATTGCGGATTTTTTGTTGCAATTGAATGGGTGGAAACGAACGTTCCAAACAATCCTTGACTGCACAGGTTTCACAAGTAACGCCTACAATTTGTTTGCTTATGGATTTATTTTCAATGAATTTGAATTTTTTTCTAATTGCTGGAGTAATCATAATCCCAACCGAAATACTTCTTAGATAATCTTTTTTAAAAGGATCAGGAGTTGCTGATGAAAAGACCAAGAATTCGTTGCCGCTATTCTCATATTTCGAAATCTGAGCGTCAAAAAAATGTTTTTTATTCTGCTTTAAGGATTCATCGATCGTTCTTATCGAAACCCATCTGCGACAATAATGTTCATTCATTTCATTGGCATGAGGTTCCTGTTGATTTGTAATGTGTAATTCTTTGTTGATTTGATAGGTGTCTGTTCCTATTTTATGGGACAATCTTAAAAAGAATAGATTCTTCAATTGAAAGTCTTTTGGTAAAATATTAGTCAGCCTTTGATAGAATGATTCCGGCGAAACATTGAATTTTCCCATCAACTGAATCATTTCTTGTGGTTTTGGATCTTCTTTTAGTAAAAATAAATTTAGTTCCTCAATTAATTGCTGTCTTGGCAAAAGCAAAGCACCTGCAAAATAGGAAGCGTAGAAATTATTGAGCACTTGATCAAAATTATCAAATTTAATCCAACTAAAAGTAAACAACCTCTCGGTGATTTCAAGGTAATTATAGGCGATTTCCTTAGCAAAAATGAAAGCTTTTTGAGGATCATCTACATCTACTGAAATCAATAGTGTTTTACTTTTTGGAACGAAAATCGATCTCAAATCCCCTAATTCCTCTTGCTCTGAAAAAACAATTTCTTCAATTTTATAGCCGTATTCCTCTATGAGTATAGTTTTCAAATCTTCTATAGCAACTTTAGAATTGATGTTGATCTGAAAGGATTTAGAAAATGCTAGTGCTTTTTGTTCTAAATCTTCAAAATAATTATTTTGAGCTTCCTGGTAGGAACGCAAGGAAGCAAGAAAAAAACTTTCCCGCGTAAGATTATAATGTTGCGCTATTTCAATAATTGTACTTATAAAAGCATTGACTTTGGCTGGCGCATTGGCAATAATATCGATTAGATCATTCTCTTGAATTCCAAAAATATCAAGTGGGATTTCTTTCAAAATCCCCGATTTAAGGATTTCACCTATAGGAGCTAGATTATTATCGAGCTTTAAAGAGACCATATGATCATATGAAACATCCAATTTTTCTGATAAAAGAATTATTTTATCTGTTTTAGGATATTTTTTTCCTTTTTCTATTTCATTTAAATACGATTTTGATAGCTCGGTAATTTTAGCCAAACCAAACAATGACAAATTCTTATTTGTTCGAGCCTGCTTGAGTTTAAGCCCGAAAATCAACTTGATATATTCTCTTTCTAAATTCATATAATTCAAAGATATGCTAAAAAATAAAAACCACAAAAAATATTTTTTTCATTTTTAGCGTACGTTCGCTTGTTTTGTAAAAAACTTTTTGTACTCTTGTAATGTAAAACACATTAACCATGAAAGATTTAATCGAAACAAAAGAAAAAACGCTACAGTTTTCAGCTGCAACGAACAATCACTATCCGGTAATTCTAAACGATGATGCTATTGAATTCTTAACAGAATTACATCAAAAATTTAATAGTCGAAGACTTTCCCTTTTGGAAGACCGAAAAAAACAACAAGAATTATTTGATGCGGGAGCCTTACCCACTTTCCCTGTCGAAACAAAAAATATTCGTGAAAGTGTTTGGCAAGCTGCAGCAACTCCTGAAGATTTATTAGACAGACGTGTTGAGATAACCGGTCCGGTAGATCGTAAAATGGTGATTAACGCATTGAATTCTGGCGCTAAAACTTTTATGGCCGATTTTGAAGACAGCACTTCTCCAACTTGGTCTAATTTAATGAGTGGACAAGAAAACCTGAAAGATGCCGTAAACAAAACCATCACTCTAGAAGACAAGCTTAAAAATAAAAAATACACATTAAACGACACTACTGCCGTATTAATAGTTCGTCCAAGAGGCTTGCATCTGTCTGAAAAAAACATTTTAATCGATGGAGAAGAAACTTCTGGATCCTTGGTGGATTTTGGATTATATGCTTTTCACAATCACAAACAATTGGCACTAAATAATTCTGGTGCTTATTATTACATTCCAAAATTAGAACACTATTTAGAAGCGAGATGGTGGAACGAAGTATTTGATTTTACTGAAAATTATTTGGATATGAAAAAAGGTAGCACCAAAGCTACAGTTTTGATAGAAACCATTACGGCAAGTTTTCAATTGGATGAAATCATATACGAGCTAAAAGAACACATCGTTGGACTGAACTGTGGACGCTGGGATTATATTTTTTCCTATATCAAAAAATTAAGAAAACATCCCGCTTTTGTGCTTCCAAACAGAGATCAAGTTAGCATGACTTCACCCTTCATGAGTGCTTACTCCTTATTAGTAATCCAAAGATGTCACAAAAGAAATATTCATGCGATTGGCGGAATGGCTGCGCAAATTCCAATAAAAAACGACGAAGAAGCGAATGCTATTGCTTTTGAAAAAGTAAAAAACGACAAAGAACGGGAAGTTCGCAACGGGCACGATGGCACTTGGGTGGCACATCCTGATTTAGTGACGGTAGCTATGAAAGTATTTAATGCGAACATGCCAACTAAAAATCAAATTCACATTAAAAGAGAAGATGTTCATGTGACCGAAAAAGACTTGTTGGAAGTTCCTAAAGGCACAGTGACCGAGGAAGGCGTAAGAAAAAACATAAGTATATCTGTTTTATATATTGCTTCCTGGCTTAATGGACAAGGTGCCGCAGCACTTCACCATTTAATGGAAGACGCGGCAACTGCAGAAATTTCGAGATCACAACTTTGGCAATGGCTCCAAAATAAAGTGGTTTTGGATAACACAAAAGTACTAACTGAAAAATACTATGACCGATTGGCTATGGAAGAATTTGAGAAAATCAAAAAATTAGTAGGAGAAGAAAATCACGAAAAACAGAATTTTAAATTGGCGGAACAACTACTGGACATCTTAGTTGTAAATCACAATTTTATCGATTTTTTAACCACACTAGCTTACAAAAACATTTAATAAATCCTTTTTTAATTCCTATAATTATTATGAAAACAACAGAAACAAGAATTCAAGAATTAGTAGCCGATTGGTTGACAAACCCAAGATGGAATGGCGTTGAGCGTCCTTATACAGCCGAAGAGGTTATTAATCTTCAAGGTTCTTATATTATAGAGCACAGTGTCGCCAAAATAGGTGCCGAAAAATTATGGAAAAAATTAAACAATCAGGAATTTGTTGCGGGTTTGGGAGCACTAACTGGTAATCAAGCTATTCAGGAAGTAGAAGCTGGATTAGATGCCATTTACTTGAGCGGATGGCAGGTTGCTGCTGATGCAAATGTTGCCGGAGAAATGTACCCTGACCAATCTTTATATCCTGCTAATAGCGTTCCCTTGGTTGTGAAACGAATCAACAATGCACTTTTGCGTGCCGATCAAATTCAAGTTGTAAACGGGACCAAAGACAAAAAAGATTATTTAGTTCCTATTGTTGCTGATGCTGAAGCCGGTTTTGGCGGGAATTTGAATGCTTTCGAATTAATGAAATCGATGATTGAATCGGGAGCTGCCGGAGTTCACTTTGAAGATCAATTGAGTTCAGCAAAAAAATGTGGACACCTTGGCGGTAAAGTATTAGTTCCTACTCAAGAGGCCATTAACAAATTAATTGCTGCCAGATTAGCAGCTGACGTTATGGGAACTTCAACAATTGTTGTTGCCCGAACAGATGCCGATGCTGCCAATTTACTAACAAGTGATATTGACCCAAGAGATGCTAAGTTTATTACTGGTGAAAAAACAGGCGAAGGCTTCTTCTATGTGAATTGCGGAGTAGAACAAGGTATCGACCGAGGATTGAGTTATGCACCTTACGCTGATTTAATTTGGATGGAAACCAGTAATCCAGATTTAGATTACGCTCGAAAATTTGCTGAAGGAATTCATGCTCAATTCCCAGGAAAAATGTTGGCTTACAACTGTTCTCCTTCTTTCAATTGGGCTGCTAAGCTAACCGTTGCCGAAATGGAAACTTTTAGAGAGGATTTGGCCGCAATGGGATACAAATTCCAATTTATAACTTTAGCTGGATTCCATGCACTAAACACCAGTATGTTTGAATTGTCAATGGCATACAAACAAAGGGGAATGGCCGGATATTCTGAATTACAAGAAAGAGAATTTGCATTGCAGCAACACGGTTTCAAAGCGGTTAAACACCAAGGATTCGTAGGTACTTCCTATTTTGATGCAGTACAAAATACTGTTACAATAGGAAAATCATCTACAACTGCCATGAAAGACTCAACAGAGGCAGCACAATTTTAATAGTTTTTTTTAAATAGTTTTATTGTTCAACAACAAGAAACACAAAGTAATGCAAAATTCAATACTGCCAAATATTGAAAACTAGCGCTTTGTGTTTTTTGTATTTATAATAATTCAAATACTAAAAATTTTCACTTTAACAAAATTTAAACAACTTAGGCCTTCATTTTTGCAATCAAAGTTCTACTTTTGGGTATTATAAAAAATAAAATAGAACAGTATGAAATACCATCAAATTGACCGTAATTTATTTATACAAAATCGCGCAAAATTTTCAGCTCAAATGAAGCCAAAAAGTGTAGCGATTTTCAATTCAAATGATATTTACCCTGTTTCTGCTGATAGTACTTTGCCTTTTGCACAGCATCGCGATATTTTTTATTTATCGGGTGTCGATCAGGAAGAAAGTATTTTGTTGCTTTTTCCAGATGCCCCATATGAAAGCCAAAGAGAGATGTTATTCCTCAAAGAAACCAGCGAACACATTGCAATTTGGGAAGGCGAAAAACTAAATAAAGAACGTGCTTTTGAGGTTTCAGGAATCAAAACAGTTTACTGGCTTCAGGATTTCGAAAAAATTCTTTTTGAAATGATGACACACTCTGAGACAATATACATCAATACCAACGAACATTATCGCGCTACCGTAGAAACAGAAACTCGGGAAGCTCGTTTTGTAAAATGGTGGAAAGAGAAGTATCCCGCTCACACTGTAGCAAAAAGCAATTCGATTTTGCAACATATCCGTTCCATTAAAGAAAACCAAGAAATAGATTTAATCCAAAATGCTTGCAACATAACTGAAAAGGGATTTCGAAGATTATTGTCTTTTGTAAAACCCAATGTGACTGAATATGAAATTGAAGCCGAATTAATCCATGAATTTATTCGCAACCGATCCAAAGGTTTTGCTTATACTCCAATAATTGCTTCTGGAAATAATGCAAATGTGTTGCACTATATAGAAAACAATCAAGCGTGTAAAGCCGGTGATTTGATTTTACTAGATGTTGCTGCTGAATATGCCAACTATTCCAGTGATATGACACGAACAATTCCGGTTTCTGGAAAATTCACCGATCGTCAAAAAGCAGTATATAATGCGGTATTAAGAGTTAAAAATCAAGCAACTGCTATGCTTGTCCCTGGCGCTTATTGGAAACAATATCATACTGAAGTTGGAAAACTAATGACTTCTGAACTGCTTGCTTTAGGTTTATTAGACAAGGCTGATGTACAAAATGAAAATCCGGAATGGCCTGCTTACAAAAAGTATTTCATGCACGGTACTTCGCACCACATGGGATTAGACACGCATGATTATGGGATTTTAACCAATCCGATTCAAGCCAATATGGTATTTACTGTCGAGCCGGGAATTTATATTCCTGCTGAAGGTTTCGGAATTCGTTTAGAGGATAATGTAGTGGTTCAGGAAAACGGCGCTCCCTTTAATTTAATGCGAAATATTCCTATTGAAGTAGAAGAAATTGAGAGTTTGATGAACGCTTAAATTAGTTTACTATTTTCGGTTTGAAGTTGCGATTACAAACCGGAAATAGTAATCTTAAAACTTAAATTTTTGAAACAAATCCACTACAAGAATTCAAAAATATCCTATTCTGATACAGGAAAAGGAACCGCTATTGTTTTACTTCACGGTTTCTTGGAAAACCAAAAAATGTGGCAGGATTTCATCCCGAAATTAAGCACGAAAAACAGAATAATAACCATTGATTTACTCGGTCACGGGGATACAGATTGCTTGGGCTATGTTAACTCAATGGAAGACAATGCTGATCTCGTTCAGGAGGTTTTGTCCCAACTTCACATTAGAAAAGTAATACTGCTTGGTCACTCCATGGGTGGCTATGTGGCTTTGGCTTTCGCCGAATTGTATCCTGAAAAAATGAAAGGTCTCGTTTTATTAAATTCAACTTCTAGGGCTGATAGTGACGAACGCAAACACAATCGCGATCGCGCCATTAAAGCCGTAAAGCAGAATTACATCAATTTTGTACGATTATCAATCGCCAATTTATTTAGTGAAGACAATCGGGAGAAATTATTTTCTGAAATAGAAAGAGTAAAAACAGAAGCTTTAAAAACACCCTTACAAGGAATTGTTGCCACACTCGAAGGAATGAAAATCAGAAAAGATAGGGAGGTTATTCTGCATTTTGGAGCGTATCCAAAACTCTTAATACTTGGAAAAAAAGACCCTATTATGAATTATGAAGAAAGTCAGGAACAAATTGAAAATAGTACTGTTCAATTGGTTTCTTTCGATGGTGGCCATATGAGTTCCATTGAAAACAAAGAGGAATTATTGACAGCTTTACTTTCTTTTTTTAAAGGAATTTAAAGTCATGATTTTAGATGAAAATTAAACTTTCTCCTCAAATGGAATATTCTTATCCAAAATAATATTCAATAATAAAACCAGCTGCTCTAAATAGTTAGAGATAATTCCTTCCTCAATTATAGCGGTTCCTTCTTTTCCTTCTTTGAAATTGAAAGGCAGAAATCCGGATTTCAAATTCTTAAAAGAAATGATTCCCGCTTCAATTGGCATTCCTTTTGATTGTTTTTCAAACATAAAAGCGTAAGCCAAAACCTGAATAATCTTGTCGTTCTTAAGATCCTCGGTTAAACCAATCCAAGATTTCAAAGTGACATTCGTTTTTTCCACTTTACCG
>CANEZU010000009.1 GCA_947444255.1 Flavobacteriaceae bacterium
ATGATATGCACCATGCTGATTTTGCGGAAATTCTGGATGAGATTGATATTGATGAGGCTACTTATATATTTAAAGTTTTAGACAGCGAAAAAACAGCTGAAATTCTTCTGGAACTGGACGATGACTTACGGGAGAAAATATTAAACCGACTTTCCTCTAAAGAGATCGCTGAAGAGCTAGACGAATTAGAAACGAATGATGCTGCCGATATTATTGGGGAGCTTTCTAAGGCCAGAAAAGTCGAAGTAATCTCAGAACTACAAGATATCGAACATGCCAAAAGCATTGTCGATTTGTTGCGTTATGATGAGGATACTGCCGGTGGAATCATGCATAAGGAGTTGGTAAAAGTCAATGAAAATTGGAATGTGCTCACTTGCGTAAAAGAAATGCGCATTCAAGCTGAGAATATTTCCAGAGTCCATTCTATTTATGTCGTTGATGATGAAAATAAACTGATTGGTCGTTTGTCTTTAAAAGATTTACTCACAGCACCTACGACTAAAACTCCTATTAGCGAATTTTATATCCGCAAATTACATTTTGTAGATGTGGAAATGCCGGATGTTGAAGTGGCGAGAATCATGGATAAATACGATCTAGAGGCTATTCCTGTGGTCGATGAATTAGGCCGATTAGTAGGCCGAATTACCATTGACGATGTTATTGATGTTATAAAGGAGGAGATTGAAAAAAGAGATACCGAAGATATTCAGAAATTTGGAGGTTTAGAAGCCCTTGATTTGCCTTATGTTCAAACCCGACTTTTTGAAATGGTAAAAAAACGAGCGACTTGGCTTGTTGTTCTGTTTTTAGGAGAAATGTTTACTGCCTCAGCTATGGGATTTTTTGAAGGGGAAATTAGTAAGGCTACCGTATTAATGTTGTTTATTCCCTTAATTATTTCCAGTGGTGGGAATTCGGGTTCTCAAGCAGCTACCTTGATAATACGCGCCATGGCATTAAAAGAATTAGACCTTAAGGACTGGTGGTATGTGATGAAAAAAGAAATTGCTTCTGGTTTTTTACTTGGATCAATTTTAGGAATAGTTGGTTTTATTCGAATATTAATATGGCAACATTTAGGATTTCATGATTATGGGGCCTATTGGTTTTTTGTTGCAATGACCGTTTCCATCTCTTTGGTTTTTATCGTATTGTGGGGAACACTTTCGGGTTCTATGATTCCGTTTTTATTAAAAAAATTAAAGCTGGATCCCGCCACTTCTTCCGCTCCATTTGTAGCTACTTTAGTGGATGTAACGGGATTGATTATTTATTTTTCGATCGCCATGTTTTTCCTCAGCGGAAAATTATTATAAAAAACCAGCTCCAATTTATATACCTATTAACAACAACCAATAGCTAAAAAAAGATGAAAATACATATTATAGGCGGTGGAAACTTAGGCGTTTCCATAGCATTAGGACTATCCAAATTCTCAGAAAGTAATCAGCTTACCGTTACAAGAAGAAATACAAGCAGTATTCTATATTTAGAAAAATTAGGCATCACGGTTGCTACCGATAATACCCACAATATTCAAGAAGCAGACATTATCATCCTTACTATAAAACCCTATCAGGTCAGTACTGTTTTAGCAGAAATCTTGCCTGTAATTTCGAATAAAACGATCGCTTCGGCAGTAAGCGGATTGTCTATTGAATCCCTTCAAAAACAAATTGGCGACACGCATCAGGCGGTTCGAATCATGCCTAATATCGCTGCCCAATTTGGTGCATCGGCGACTTGTATTGCTTTTGCTGAAAAGCATAAAGAAAAGGCGCTAAAAGTAGTTCATCTTTTTGAAAATTTAGGAACGGCACCCATTATTGATGAAAAATTAATGGATGCTGCCACGGTTTTGGCGGCAAGCGGAACTGCTTTTGCCTTGCGTTATATTCGGGCTTCTATGCAAGCTGGTATTGAAATAGGCTTTGACTGGCAAACGGCATTGGCTATTTCGGCGCAGACCGTAAAAGGAGCGGCTGAGATGCTTCTGGAAGAAAAGGTGCATCCGGAACAATTAATTGACCGAGTGACTACGCCACAAGGTTGCACGATTGCCGGACTAAATGATATGGAAATGCATGGTTTTAGTTCTTCATTAATCAGAGGTATAAAAACTTCGCTTAAGCAAATTAAAGGATAGTATTAGGATTTGTTTTGGCAACAATGGCATTGGTCTTTCTGGCTGTGTCAATTTTATTTTCCCAAAAAAATCGGTTAATTCTGATCTCTTCATTAAAAGAAGTATCTTTATTTTTTTACACACCTTTGAATTTATTCGCATTGAAAAAACAGATTAAAATACTTCATTTAGACAGCAATCATCCTTTATTATGGGATCAATTGCAGGAATCCGGTTTCCGAAATCAGGAAGATTATACTTCAACAAAAGCTGAAATAGAATCTAAAATCCATGAATATCAGGGTATCGTTATCCGCAGCCGATTTAAAATAGATCGTGCATTTATCGATAAAGCGAGCAATTTGCAATTTATAGCGCGAGTGGGTGCTGGTTTGGAAAGCATTGATTGTGAATATGCCAAAACTAAAAACATCCAACTCATCGCTGCGCCCGAAGGGAATTCAAATGCCGTAGGAGAACATACTTTAGGGATGTTGTTGTCGCTTTTCAATAATCTTAACAAGGCTGATACTGAAATTAAATCGGGTCATTGGAACAGAGAAAGCAATCGTGGTCATGAAGTTGACGGCAAAACTATTGGTATAATTGGGTATGGAAATATGGGAAAATCCTTTGCCCGTAAACTCCGAGGTTTCGATGCTGAGGTTTTGTGTTATGATATTTTGGAAGGTGTTGGCGATGCTAATGCCCGGCAAGTTTCTTTAGAAGAATTTCAGTCCAAAGTGGATGTTTTGAGTCTTCATGTTCCCTGGACTCCGGAAACGGACAAAATGGTAAATGCCAAATTCATCAATGGTTTTGCAAATAAAATCTGGTTGCTTAATACTTCCCGAGGTAATAATGTGGTAACTTCTGATTTAGTTTCGGCCTTAAAATCGGGAAAAGTACGAGCTGCTGGTTTGGATGTTCTGGAATATGAAAAAGGTTCTTTCGAAACCTTATTTCAAGATAATACCACTCCTGAAGCCTTTCAGTATTTGCTTGAATCGGATCAGGTGCTACTTACACCCCATGTTGCCGGTTGGACATTTGAGAGTCATGAGCGACTGGCTCAGGTAATTGTCGATAAAATTAAGGCCAAATATAGTTCCTAGAAATTAGCTCTCGGCTTTGATTTTTTTATTAATTTAGATTTTTAAAACCTTACACTTTAAATACTATAATTATGGAAAATTCAAAGCATGAAGCCTGGAATACAGATGTTGAACCTAAGTTTAGGCCAGAAAACAAGAAAGTTGTAGCGGGAGTTTTAGCAATACTTTTAGGTTATCTGGGTGTTCATAAATTTATTTTAGGATATACAACGGAAGGAATTATTCAAATTGTATTGAGTTTGGTTACTTGTGGAATTGCAGGTAGTTTGATTGGTATAATTGAAGGGATTATCTATCTCACTAAAACAGATGAAGAATTCTACGAAACCTATCAAGCCAATAAAAGAGGCTGGTTTTAATACCATAAAAAAAGCGGTTCTGCATAAGAACCGCTTTTTTAGTTATAGCCAAAGGGATGCTATTTATTTAAACCTCTCCCTTCTCGGTTAGTTTTCGTTCCAGTTCCGCCTGAAATTCTTCCATTACGGGTTTCATGGTGCTTTCGGGAATATCGGCAATTCTGATATACATGAGTCCATCAATAGCATTGTTGAATAAGGGATCGACATTGAAAGCCACTACTCTTGCATTTTGTTTGATGTATTTTTTAATAAGTACCGGCAATCTTAAAACGCCCGGTTCTAATTCGTCAATGATCTTATCAAATTTATTTAAATCGGATTTGGTTTCATCAAAAATAAAATCTTTATCTGCATCTTTCAGTTTGACCTTGAATTCTTTTTTAGGGTGAATGTATTGGGCGATATAGGGATCGTAATAATTGGATTTCATAAATTCAATCATCAATGATTTGGAGAAATTAGAAAATTGATTGCTAATACTCACCCCTCCGAGCAGGAATTTGTGATCCGGATACCGAAGTGTGGTATGAATAATTCCTTTCCAAAGTAAGAAAAGAGGCATTGGTTTTTGCTGGTATTCTTTGATGATAAATGCCCGCCCCATTTCGATCGATTTGTGCATCATATCGTGAAGTTCGGGTTCAAATCGAAACAGATCATTCAAATAAAAGCCATCCATGCCATATTTAGGAAATATCTCGGAACCCAGTCCCATTCGATAAGCACCGGCAACTTTTTTAGCTTCTTCGTCCCATAAAAACAGATGGTGATAATATTGGTCAAATTTATCTAAATCTAATGATTCATTGGTTCCTTCGCCTACTTCACGGAAGGTAATTTCTCTCAGGCGTCCTATTTCGTGTAGTATATTTGGAATTTTAGCGGCCTCGGTAAAGAAGATCTCATAGTTTTTGCTTTGTAGCAAACGGCAATCCGATTTTCTAAGAAGATCAATTTCTTCAATAATTTTTTCTTGATCGGCCTGATTGGCAATTTTTTTAGGACTTTTAGGAAGTTTTAAGTTGGCTACGGTAAGTAATTTATTTTCTTTTTGATAAGGATTGGCGAGCATATACGTTTTCTTTCGCAAGAATTCCGCATAGGATTCGATGGTTTTGTATTCGTTTTGTTCGTTCACCGAAATCGGCTTGCCAATACGCACTTTAATAACACGGTGTTTTTGGCTGAAAACTTCAGAAGGTAATTTGGCCGTACGCAGGGTGCTGCTTAAACTAGAAAGAAAATAAAATAAGCGACTATTTTTAGCATGAAAATAAATAGGAACTACCGGTACTTGTGCTTTACGAATCACTTTGATAGCGCCTTCTTCCCAGGCTTTATCAACCATTAACTCACCATCCTGATAAGAAGAGACTTCTCCGGCAGGAAACATTCCTAATGGTTTTCCATCACTTAAATGGCGTAGTGTTTCTTTGATTCCGATAACACTTGATTTTGCACCTTGATGATTTTCGAAAGGATTTACCGGCATGATATACTTTTTTAAAGGCTCAATGCGGTGCAAAAGGAAATTAGCAATAATTTTAAAATTGGGTTCTCTTTCGAGCATTAATTTTAACAATAAAACGCCGTCTATACCTCCTAAAGGGTGGTTAGAAATGGTGATATAAGCGCCTTCTTTAGGAAGTCGTTTTAAATCGTCTTTGGGTATTTCGAATTTTATTTGGAGATCATCTACGATAGCATTTAAGAATTCGATATCTTTCAAATGTTTGTTGCTATCGTAGAATTTATTAAGCTTAGAAATTTTGAGTACTTTCATCAACAACCAGCCAGAAAAAGTTCCGAAAACTCCATATTTGTCTGTGTTAATTACTTTTGCAACTTCTTTGGCGGTAACTAAACCCATATTCTTTTTGTTTGTTGAGCGAAAAACAAAGATAGCTAAAAACTCGATTATTTGACAAATGGCCGGATCGATTTTCTTTGTTTTTTAGGGGCTATGCTTCTAATTTTTTGTACTTTTGAAATTAAAACCAGTATTAAATGCGAATAATTTCTTACAATGTTAACGGAATTCGGTCTGCTATTTCTAAAGGATTCCTCGCTTGGTTGCAACAAGCTAATCCGGATGTAATTTGTCTTCAGGAGATTAAGGCCAATCCGGAGCAAGTGCCTACTCTTGATATTGAACTCGCAGGCTACCCATATCATTATTGGTTTCCTGCCACAAAAAAGGGATATAGTGGTGTTGCCATTTTATCTAAGACCGAACCAAAAAACATTGTTTTTGGAACGGGTATTCCGCATATGGATTTTGAAGGAAGGAATCTTCGGGTCGATTTTGAAGATTTCTCTGTGATGAGTTTGTATTTGCCTTCGGGAACCAATATCGAACGATTGGATCATAAATTCATGTATATGGATGATTTTCAAAAGTATATCACTAATTTAAAAAAAGAGATTCCCAATTTGATTATCTGTGGTGATTACAACATTTGCCATGAGGCAATCGATATTCACGATCCGATTCGCAATAAAAAAGTGTCTGGATTTTTGCCCGAAGAAAGAGCTTGGCTGGATGGATTTTTGAATAATGGATTCATCGACAGTTTTCGATTTTTCAATAAGGAACCGGATCAATATACCTGGTGGAGTGTTCGTGCCCCCACAGCCCGCTTGAACAACAAGGGTTGGCGTATTGATTATTGTTTGGTTAGCGAGCCTTTGAAGAGCCGAATTAAACGGGCCTTAATTTTATCGGAGGCTAAACATTCGGATCATTGTCCAACATTAGTTGAAATTGAATAAATTTGAACGATTAAAACCCCTAATTATAAAACTTTAAAGAATGATTAAAAGAATTTCCATCGGATTGATGATGTTAGCATTAACGACATCCTGCGTTTCTAAAAAAGTATATACGGATTTAGAAAATAAGTTTACAGATTTAAAAAAAGAAAACCGAAGTTTAGAAGACGAAATTGCTGCGGCTAAGAAAGCAAAAGCCGAATTGGATTTGGCACATGCTAGCCAGCAAACGCAATTGGATAAAATCACTTCAGAGCGCGATAAATTATCGGCTGATTATGCTGCAGCTGATAAAAGCTTGAAAACATTACAAGCCTCTTATGATGCTTTAGAAAAAAACAGTGATGCAGCTTTAAAAGCTAATTTGAACAAGAACCGCGAATTGTTGGCGCAATTAGAAATCAAAGAAAAAGCATTGGCAGCGGAGCAAGAACGCTTAGACAAATTAAATGTCGATTTACAGGCGAGTTCTAAACGCTTGTCTGAATTAGAAGAGCGAATTGCTTCTCAGGATGCGAGTATGTGTAAACTGAAAGAAACACTTTCTAAAGCTTTGAATAGTTTTGAAGGAAAAGGTTTGACGGTACAACAGAAAAACGGAAAAGTATACGTTTCTATGGAGAACAAATTGCTTTTTGGTTCGGGAAGTTGGGCTGTAGGTGCTGAAGGAAGAAGAGCGATTGTAGAAATAGGAAAAGTATTGGGTGAAAATCCAGATATTACCATCCTAATTGAAGGGCACACAGATAATGATGCTTATAAAGCTTCCGGTCCAATTGCAGATAATTGGGATTTATCAACTAAAAGAGCAACTGCTATTGTAGCTATTTTGGGAGAAAATAAACAAGTCAAAAAAGAAAACTTAACGGCTGCCGGTCGAGGAGAATTTGCTCCTTTGATGAGTAATGATTCTGCCGAAGGAAAAGCGAAGAACCGAAGAATTGAAATTATATTGACGCCAAAATTAGATGAAATATCTAAGATGTTGAATGATTTGTAGTCCATGAAGATTTTAGATTAAAATAAAAAGGTCCTGAGTTCTAAACTTTGGACCTTTTTCGTTTTATTTTTTAAACGCTTGTAAAAATTCTGTTAAATCCAATCAAAAACAAGGCAGTAAAATTATCTTTGCGCCACTAAAATAAGCTTCAAACACCTCTTATGAAATATACCACTTTACCAAATACCGATATAAAAGTCAGCAAGATTTGCCTAGGAACGATGACTTTTGGGGAACAGAATACCGAACTTGACGGGCATACTCAACTTGATTATGCACTGGATCAGGGAATTAATTTTGTAGATACAGCAGAGATGTATTCCGTTCCTGGCCGTGAAGCCACTTATGGAAGTACCGAACGAATCATAGGAAGTTGGTTGAAAAAAACAGGACGTCGATCGGATATTATTTTAGCTTCTAAAATCGCTGGGCCCAATCCCAATTATGGTTATATGCGGGAGACTTTAGATTTTTCGGCTCAGAGTATTCAGTATGCCGTAAATCAAAGTTTGGGTCGTTTGCAAACCGATTATCTGGATTTATATCAGTTGCATTGGCCGGAGCGCAAAACCAATTGTTTTGGACAAAGAGGTTTTAAAGTTCAGGATGATGATGCTTGGGAAGATAATATTCAATCGGTTTTGGAAACCATCGCTGCATTGATAAAAGAAGGTAAAATAAATCATTTTGGACTTTCAAATGAAACACCATGGGGGATTATGCGTTTTCTAGAAGAAAGTAAGAACCATAATTTACCAAAAATCACTACGGTTCAAAACCCCTATTCTCTTTTGAATCGCAGTTTTGAAGTAGGAAATGCCGAGGTGGTTTTGAGAGGAAATGTAGGTCTTTTGGCCTATTCTCCACTTGGCTTTGGAGTTTTGTCCGGCAAATATTTAGCGAATGCTAAAAATGAAGGTAGTCGTATTAATACGTTTCCTCAAATGGCACGATACAATAGTGCTCCAAGTCGCGAAGCCAGTAGATTGTACCAGGAAGTGGCTAGTAAACACGGATTGAGTTTAACCGAAATGGCTTTGGCCTTTGTACACCGTCAACCCTTTTTGAGCAGTACAATTATTGGAGCTAGAACAATGGAACAACTAGCCGAAAACATCAAGACTATTGCTATTGAATTGTCGGAGGATATATTAAAGGATATCGAAGCGGTTCATGCGATTATACCGGATCCAGCACCTTAAGTTGGATTATTAAAAATCAAATTCTTCGTCTATCGGAATTGAATCCAGGATTATGGGACTTGCCTCTTTAATTTTAATGAAGGAACGGGCATTACCAGAAATCAATATGGGCCATTGATAGGTTGTATCTTCTGGTTTTATAAGACCGCGACGCATCATTAAACTTTTAAGTTGGCGGTCTCTGCTGATAGCAAACGGTTTTAGATTGCCTTCGGTATTGAATTGATACATGAATTTTCGAGGGCTAGGGATAATGTTGGCCAAAAACAGACATTCATTTAGGGTTAATTCAGAGGGTCTTTTTTGGAAATAAAAAGCAGAAGCTTCCCCAATTCCATAGACATTGGGCCCCCATTCTATGATATTGAAATAGACTTCGAGCATGCGCTCTTTGCTCACAATTCGGTTGTTCTCCAAAATATAAACGAGTAATATTTCTTCTAATTTTCGAGAGATGGTTTTTTCACGTGTCAGAAAAACATTTTTTATGAGTTGCATGCTGATGGTACTGGCACCGCGAGAAAACTTCTTGGTGCGGATGTTTTTCACGATCGATTGTTTGAATGCTTCATTGATAAAGCCGTGATGCGAGAAAAAAGAAGGGTCCTCGGTCGTTAATACTGACTTTCTCAAATAAGGAGAAATCTGTTCCATCGGGCTGTAATTTGGGTTAGATTGGCCTACAAAAATAGCGCGTTGTGGGACGTCATTTATGATGGCGCGATAGCTAAATTCGCCATTTATTTTATTTAAATTAGCTTCACCATATTTAATAATTCGTAAGTTCTCCTTGTTGAGGTTGCTTTCAAAAACCAAGGCATTGGGTTTGTTTTTATTGTAGACAAAGTTAAGTTTGTAGTCAAAAGTTCCCTGAGCCTGCATACCAACAAAATGCGTAAATAGCCCATTTGGCAGTGAACTGATAAAATCCTGTGCCCGAAGCTTAGGGATTGCAATTTTGAGAGTATAAATTTTATCGGTTTCGTTAGAATAGGAAAGATAAGGATGGAGTTTTATTTTATTCAAGAGCACTGTAGAACTACTGTCTACCGCAATAAAATCTTCTCCAAAGAGCAAATTAAAATCAAAGCGCGCCTTTTTTATCATCACATCTTTCTGGGCAATCTTAGGATGGTTTACCGTAAAATTAGAAATGGAAGTAAAGCCATCAATGTGTAGTTCGTCTCCTGATTTATCGATATTGGATACATTCAAACGGATCGAATCGAAACTAGCTCGTAGGTTGTAGCGTTGGTCAAAATAAGGGACTCTGATTTTACCAGTATCACTATTAAAAAAACGAATGTCCACTTGTTTATTTCTGGGGTCGGCAAAACCTTTTATTTTCCAACTTTGATTAAAAGTGCTGGTCTGAACCTGGATAGAAGTTTCTAATTGCTTGTCAACGAGCTCTAGTTTTCGTAATTTAATCGTTGCAATTCGGCCCATATCATTCATTCGGAGGGACAGATTTTGCAGTTGCATGTCAGATGGAACCAAATTAAGCGCTTTGTTCAAAATTTGATAGGCCCTATCGGCATAATTGGTTTTGGTGTCCGAACTAAGGCTGTCTTTTTTCTTGGGTAAGAAGGCATCGAAATTTTTCCCTTTGGCATTTTTCACGAGTTGGATATAGCCGTTTTTGGCCTCTAGGCTTTCTAGTTGTACATTTCCGGTGAATAAGCGCCAGATACTGATACTTGTTTTTATGCTTTCTATTCGGAATAGCGTATCTGCATTTTTAGGAACTAGAAAGATATCCTGCATTCTAACGGTATTAAAACCCTCAAAGCTGGCTTTTTTAATATAAAATTGGCTGTCATAATCCTGAGCCATTTTATTCTGAATTTTAACGAGTCCAGTCTGTAGTAAATTGTCTCGGAAAACAAAAATAATGCTCAATAAGACTAAAAGAAGTAGGCTTAGTATTTTGGCAGACAGGATTATTTTTTCTTTTTTAGTTTTCATATTTTTGTTCTAGATCGGTATTAACCAAATAATTCGGTTGCCACATCTTCAATTTTAGCTACCAATCGTATTTTTATAAAGGTATTTTTCAGGCTAATTTTATTGTATTTTGAAACGAAGATGCTGGTAAAGCCAAGTTTTTCAGCTTCTTGAATGCGTTGATCCACGCGATTTACAGGCCGGATTTCGCCAGAAAGTCCAACTTCACCTGCAAAGCAAAAGCCTTCTCCAATAGGAATATCCTCATTGGAAGATAAAATAGCGGCAACAACGGCCAAGTCAATTGCGGGATCGTCTACAGAAATTCCACCGGTTACATTTAGAAACACATCTTTGGTACCCAATCTAAAACCGGCGCGTTTTTCTAAAACGGCTAAAATCATATTGAGCCTTTTGGCGTTATAACCTGTGGTGCTTCTTTGCGGTGTTCCATAAACGGCGGTGCTTACAAGAGCTTGAATTTCGATCATTAGCGGTCGCATACCTTCCAATGTTGAAGCGATTGCCGTTCCAGAAAGGGAGACATCCTTATGGGATATTAAAATTTCGGAAGGGTTAGAAACTTCCCTAAGCCCTGTTCCGAGCATCTCATAAATCCCCAATTCGGCAGTAGAGCCAAAACGATTTTTCAGAGCACGCAAAATGCGGTAGACATGATTTCGGTCGCCTTCAAATTGAAGTACGGTATCGACCATGTGTTCGAGGATTTTTGGTCCTGCGATAGTGCCATCTTTGGTGATATGTCCAATAAGAATTACCGGGATATTGGTTTCTTTGGCAAATTTTATAAGTTCGGCTGTGGTTTCTCTAATTTGAGAAATACTCCCAGGAGAAGCCTCTATGTATTCCGTATGAAGAGTTTGGATCGAATCAATAATGACGATTTCGGGTTCTAAAACTTCGATTTGTTTGAATATATTCTGGGTTTTGGTTTCCGTAAGAATATAACAATTATCACCATTTGGAGTGATTCTTTCGGCGCGCATTTTGATTTGTTTCTGGCTTTCTTCGCCTGAAACATATAAGGTTTTATAAGGTAATTTGAGTGATATTTGCAGCAGCAAGGTGCTTTTTCCAATGCCGGGTTCACCGCCCAAAAGAATCAGGGATCCAGGTACAATTCCGCCTCCTAAAACACGATTTAATTCACCGTCACGAGTATCCATGCGGATCTCTAAGGTGGAATCAATTTCATTAATTCGCAGCGGTTTTCGCGCTTTGGGTGTTTCTGCACTTGCTGACTTCCAGACGGATTTTTCTTCCTTTTGAATGATTTCTTCGGCTATAGTATTCCATTCTTTACACGAATTACATTGGCCTTGCCATTTGGCATATTGAGCGCCACAATTCTGACAAAAAAAAGAAGTTTTAACTTTAGACATAATGGGATTTGTATTTCTTAATTTGAAAGAATAATTGCTCACAAAACAGTTTCCGAATATAAGAAATTATTTTCTTCTATTGTAAATGGGTAAAAACAAAAAAGACAATACGCCAGTAATTACGACCAAAAACATTTGCGAGCTCCATACGATCCAACCGAAAGCATTTCCTACAGTTTCGGAAATGGAATAAAACAATAGAATTTTGGAAATTAAAAAGGGATAGGAGCCAAATCCGCTATTGGTAAAAGCGATAGCGATGCTACCCACTACAAAAGCGGTAACTACAGCGCCAATTGAAATAGTACTCGTTTGCGGAATGACAAAAAGGGTGATGTAAAACATGAGGATGTAAGAAAACCAGATGAAAGCAGTGTGAAATAAATAAGCCAGTTTCTTTTTCATGTGAAAGATACTCATTACACCTTCTTTTAAACCGGATATTTTCTGTTTCAGGGAGCGTACAATTTTGGCTTTAGAATAAAAGTAAATCAGCAAAAGGATCACGCCTATCAATAAGGCTGCACTGGAAAATAGCACTAATTTTTTTAATGGAATTTTATCAATGATAAATGTTTTTACGATATCGAATTGCAGAAAAACAGCAAGCACCATAAACAGCAGTAAAACAACCATATCTATAATTCTTTCGGCAACAATGGTTCCGAAACCTTTATCAAATGGAATTTTGTCGTATTTTTTTAAAATTAGAGCTCGGGATATTTCACCCGATTTTGGCACCGTTAAATTGAGTAAGTAGCCAATATTTACCGCCATGAAGTTGTTTAAAAAAGAAGTTTTGTAGCCCATATGTTCTAGGGTAAATTTCCATCGGTAGGCACGAGAGGCATTACCAAGAACGGAAACAAAGAGGGCTAAATAAATATAGGAATAATTGGCGTTTTTAAAATAGCCTTTCATCTCGGTTATTTGCTCAGGAGTAAATTTGTTAAAGGTATAAACGATCAGATAAATACCCAGAGCAATAGGCAGAAGAATGGAAAGCCATTTACTTAACTGTTTTTTTTTGATTGGAGCTTCCTCTAATGCTGCTAAATTTTCGTTTTCTTTGGTGAAAGGTTTATGGTTCATAGCGGATCGAAAAGGCTAGGTCAAAGAATTGTCTTTTTCATTTGGAAAAACTAAGGATGGTTTAAAAGATTTGGCTTCTTCAAAATCCAGAATTCCATAAGAAATGATGATGATGATATCTCCTTTTTGAACTTTACGAGCGGCAGGACCATTAAGGGTAATTTCACCACTATTTCGATTCCCTTTAATAGCATAGGTTTCCAGGCGTTCCCCATTATTGATGTTTACTATTGACACTTTTTCGCCTTCAATAATATTAGAGGCCTCCATCAGGGCTTCGTCAATGGTGATACTTCCGATATAATTTAAATCGGCTCCGGTTACGGTAACGCGGTGAATTTTAGATTTTACAACTTGAATTTGCATGTGGCAAAGATAATTAATTTAAGGCAATTGTATCAATCAATCTTACATTGTTGAGAAAAACAGCAATGAAAGCGCGGTATTTTTTATTTTTATTTTTTCTCCTGCAGGAAAGGAGTGATTCTTCCTCCGCAATTTCGAAATATTCTAATTTGAAATTAGGATTTTTTAGGATCATTTTTTGCACCCAATTTGTAATTTCCAGGGCACTTTTTTGCTTGAATTGCGATTTTGCAGCTTGTAATATTTTATAGATTTCGGCGGCTTCTTCTTTTTCTTCTAAAGATAAGCGTTCATTTCTAGAGCTCATTGCTAGTCCGCTTTCAGCTCTGAAAATGGGACAGGCTACAATATTTACTGGCATATGCAGCTGGCTAACCATTTTTCGTATAATTTGTAATTGTTGAAAATCTTTTTCTCCAAAGTAGGCATTTGTAGGTTGAACAATTTCGAATAATCTTTTTACGATTGTGCCCACGCCGTCAAAATGTCCGGGTCTGAATTTGCCTTCCATTTGGTTTTCCAGACCGCCAAATTCAAAGTGTCCAGATTTCGTATTTCCCTCGTAAATATCAGAAACGGAAGGGGTGAAAACGATAATTTCTGCGGAGACACTTTCGATTTTTTGCAAATCAGCCTCGAGAGTTCTGGGGTATTTTTCTAAATCTTCCGGATTGTTGAATTGGGTTGGGTTTACAAAAATACTAATCACGCTAAGCTCATTGTTTTTAATGGATTCGGTCAATAAAGACAAATGTCCCGCATGTAATGCCCCCATGGTGGGTACAAAACCAATAGTAGTTTTAGTACTAGCAATCGCCTTCAGATGTGCTGCTAAATCGACTTGCTTCTTAAAAATCAACATCTATTTTTTGTTTAAATAAATTGCAAACTTAAGATATATAGTTAATAACTGCATAAATTTTCGTAATTTTGCGTGTTTTTTGTTGACAATAATTAAGTAATTTACATTATGGAGGATAAGAGGATATTGTACGTATCATCTGAGGTAGTGCCTTATTTGGCTGAAAATGAAGTTTCTTTGATGTCATACGACGTGCCAAAAATGATTAATGATCAAGGTGGGCAGATCAGAATTTTTATGCCAAGATATGGGAATATAAATGAGAGAAGGCATCAATTGCATGAGGTTATTCGATTGTCAGGGATGAATTTAGTTGTTAACGATTTAGATATGCCGTTAATTATCAAAGTAGCTTCTATTCCAAAAGAAAGAATTCAGGTTTATTTTATAGATAATGATGAGTATTTTAAAAGGAAAGCGACTTTTACAGATGAAGAAGGTCTTATGTATCCAGACAATGACGAAAGAGCGATATTCTTTGCAAAAGGAGTCGTAGAAACCGTTAAAAAGTTGAATTGGGTTCCTGATATCATTCATGTTCATGGTTGGATGGCTGCTCTTTTGCCAGTTTACATGAAGCATTATTACAAAGATGAAGCTTTGTTTGCCAATACTAAAATTGTGACTTCCGTTTACAGTCAGTCTTTTGATGGATTGCTAAATGTTGAAATGATCAATAAGGTGAAGTTCGATAATATTCCGGTCGCTGCGGTTAGTGATTTGGAAAATCCAAATTATGAAAATATTATAAAAGCGTCGATCAATCATTCTGATGCTGTGATTATTGCGTCTGATAATTTGTCTTCAAGTTTAACAAAATATATAGAATCTTCCGGAAAACCTTTTTTATCTTTCACACCAAAAGATAAGTTCGCGGAGGCCTACACTGCTTTTTATAAAGAAATGGTTCAATAAACAATTTTTATTTACAAACATGAATACTAATTCCTATTTAAAACAAATACTACTTGCTTTGACGGTGGTATTTTTTGCTTCCTGTGATACCAACTTTAATGAAATTGGATCCAATATAATAGGTTCTGATAACTTTGGTTTAGAGAAACAATCGTTTGATGTACTTGCTTTTAATCAAAATCAAGGTGCGATTCAAACTAATAATCTTGCTATAAATTCTTTAGGAATTTATACTAATCCTGCTTTTGGTACTACTACTGCAAATTTTGTAACGCAATTGGAATTGGCGAGTATTAATCCAACTATTAATGCGGCATTAAATCCACAAATAGAAAGTGTTATTTTATCAATACCCTATTTTAGTAAGAATACAGGTTTGAAAGCTGATGGTGTTTCGACTAATTATACTTTGGATTCTATTCATGGCCCTGCAGCTGCTAAAATTAAACTGAGTGTTTTTGAATCCCGTTATTATCTTAGAGATTTGGATCAGAGCAGTCAGGAAGCACAACGCTATTATAGTAATCAAAGTGCGGATTTTGAATCTAATCTTGGCAGCTTGTTAAATACAGATACCAATGTTAGTCAAAATAGTGAATTTGTTTTCAGTAACGAAGAGGTGGTTACTACAAGTACTGCCACTGATGGAACGGTTAGTACGGTTCGATCGGTGCCTGCCATGCGATTGAATCTTGATGTTTCTTTTTTTCAAAATAAAATCTTTGGTTCTTCTGCATCCGGTCAATTAGCAACTAACAATTCCTTCAAAAATTATTTTAGAGGTTTGTTTTTCAAAGCAGAAAGCTCGGGAGCAAATCCTACAAATCAAGCTTTAATTAACTTTAAAGGGGGTACAATTACAATTAATTACAAAGAAAATTTATCTTTAACAGATGCAACTGTTGCAAATAGAGTAAAGAAAACCATTGTTTTAAATTTAACTGGAAATTCGGTTAACTTATTTCAGAATGATTATTTGCCTTCATACACTAATGCCATTGCGACACCTAACACAGCGCAAGGAGATGAGAAATTATTTTTGAAAGGTGGCGAGGGATCAATGGCAATTCTGAATCTTTTTGGAGCTGATGCTAATAATAATGGTGTCGCGGATCAATTGGAAGAACTGAGAGCCAACAAATGGTTGATAAACGATGCCAGTTTGACTTTTTATATTGACCAAAGTGCCATGAGCAATACCTTAACAAAGGAACCAAACCGAATCTATTTGTATGATTTAAACAATAAAAAGGTATTATTAGATTATAGTTTTGATGTTAGCACGGGAACGAATACCAAGTTTAGCAAATTTGTTTTTGGAGGAATTTTAGAAAACCAAACTGGAGGTCGCGGATTGAGATATAAAATTAAATTGACGAATCATATTCGGAATTTAATCAAAAACGATACCGTCAGCAATGTAAGACTTGGATTAGTAGTTTCAGAAAGCATCAATATAATAACGAATCAAAAATTAAAAACTCCTGTTTTTTCGGGATTGGTTAAAGAAACACCAACTACAGCTGTACTAAATCCACTGGGTACAATCTTATTTGGAAGTAATCCTGCAGTGGCAGAAGACAAAAGATTAAAATTTGAAATTTATTACACGAAACCTAATCAATAAAAATTATGTGTGGAATTGTTGGATATATAGGATATAGAGAAGCATTCCCTATCATTATTAAGGGTTTAAAAAGACTGGAATACAGAGGTTATGACAGTGCTGGATTGATGCTTTATGATGGTGAAAATTTAAAATCGGCTAAGACAAAAGGTAAAGTTTCTGATTTAGAAGAAAAAGCAAAAGAGATTACTCAAAATGGAACTATAGGCATGGGGCACACTCGTTGGGCGACACATGGTGTTCCTAATGATACGAATTCACATCCGCATGTTTCCAATTCTGGAGATTTAGTGATTATTCACAACGGAATCATAGAGAATTATGCACCTTTAAAAAAAGAATTAATTAATAGAGGTTATGTATTTCATTCGGATACAGACACCGAAGTTTTGGTTAATTTAATTGAGGAAGTTCAAAAGAAAGAAGGTCTTAAATTAGGGAAAGCAGTTCAGATGGCTTTGAACCAGGTTGTTGGCGCTTATGCTATTTGTGTTTTTGACAAGAAAAAACCAGATGAAATAATTGTTGCCCGATTGGGAAGTCCTTTAGCAATTGGGGTTGGTGTAGATGAGTTTTTTATAGCTTCTGATGCCTCGCCTTTTATCGAATATACTTCAAATGCTATTTATCTTGAAGATGAAGAAATGGCTGTAGTTCGTTTAGGGAAGCCTTTAAAAATCAGAAAAATCAAAGATGATTCTTTAGTAAATCCTCATATTCAGGAATTAAAAATGAATTTGGAGCAAATTGAAAAAGGAGGCTACGATCATTTTATGCTTAAGGAAATCTATGAGCAACCTAGTGTTATAAAAGATACTTATAGAGGAAGACTATTAGCTAATCAAGGAATAATCCAGATGGCAGGTGTTGAAGATAATCTTGAGAAATTTTTAAAAGCAGAACGGATTATAATTGTAGCCTGCGGTACCTCTTGGCATGCCGGATTAGTAGCGGAATATATAATTGAAGAATTTGCTCGTATTTCAGTAGAAGTAGAATATGCTTCTGAATTTAGATATAGAAATCCAATAATCAATACTAATGATGTTGTGATTGCTATTTCGCAATCAGGTGAAACGGCAGATACGCTTGCGGCTATTAAATTAGCAAAAGATAAGGGTGCTTTCGTATTTGGGGTTTGTAATGTGGTTGGTTCTTCTATCTCTAGAGAAACTCATGCGGGTGCTTATACGCATGCCGGACCAGAAATTGGGGTGGCTTCTACTAAGGCATTTACTACTCAGATTACCGTTTTGACTATGTTGGCGCTCCGTTTGGCCAAAGCCAAAGGAACACTTTCTAATTCAGAATTCCACCGCTATTTACAGGAATTGGAAACCATACCGCAAAAAGTAACAGAAGCATTAGCTACGAACGACAAGGCTAAAGAAATAGCGGCCATTTTTAAAGATGCTCCTAATTGTCTTTATTTGGGACGAGGATATAATTTCCCAGTAGCCTTAGAAGGAGCTCTAAAATTAAAAGAAATTTCCTATATACATGCGGAAGGATATCCTGCTGCAGAAATGAAGCACGGTCCTATAGCATTGATAGACGAGCATATGCCCGTTGTTGTAATTGCACCAATACAAGGTCATTATGATAAAATAGTAAGTAATATTCAAGAGATAAAATCCAGAAGTGGAAAAATTATTGCGGTTGTTACTAAGGGTGATACTCAAGTACGGGAATTAGCCGATTATGTAATAGAAATACCGGACACTTCGGATGCTTTATCTCCCTTGTTGACCACCATACCCCTTCAGTTATTATCCTATCATATAGCGGTAATGCGAAATTGTAATGTAGATCAGCCTCGAAATTTAGCTAAATCGGTTACGGTGGAGTAGTATTTTAAGATGTTTATAATAAAAAAAGCGAGATATTTTCTCGCTTTTTTTTTGGCTTTATTTTTTTTGAACTTATATTAAACCTAAGATTTATCTCTTTTTTTTGAAATATTGTATGTGCGCATAGTATATTTTAGGGCAAATTAACTATAATGTTAAGAAAAGTTTAAATATTTGCAAATGTCATATAGTTATAAATAAATGCCAAAATATATAGATTATGAATTATATTCTTACTTATTTGTAATTATATCAATTTAATTTGTACTTTGGCTATATAAACTAACAAAACTATAACCTAATGAAAGTGTACTTATTTATTTTGACTTTGTTTTTTTGTAGCTTAAGCCAAGCGCAAAATACAGTTTCAGGTTCTGTTACGGATAGTAACAAACAAACAATTTTTGGAGCTAATATTAAAATTGTAGGAGAAACAACGGGAACAATTACTGATGCAGATGGTAATTTCAAGTTGACTTACCTTAAAAAACTGCCTTATTCAATTGTGATTAGCAGTGTAGGTTATACTTCTAAGAAAGTTACTATTACTTCAAATAACCAAAAGGTAGCTGTCTCTTTAAAAGAAGAAGATACTTTATTGAATGAAATTGTTGTTTCGGCTTCCAGAACTCCGGAACGGGTTTTAGAATCACCAGTTACCATTGAAAGAATGGGAATCGGTGATATAAAAAAATCAGCTTCGCCAAGTTTTTATGATGGTTTAGAAAATTTGAAAGAGGTTCAGATGAACACCAGTAGTTTGACCTTTAAGTCGATCAATACACGTGGTTTTGCTACGGTTGCCAATACTCGTTTTATGCAATTGGTAGACGGAATGGATAATTCCTCTCCTTTATTGAACTTTGTTTTGGGGAACATGATTGGTGTTTCTGAAATTGATGTTCAAAGTGTGGAACTTTTGCCGGGAGCTTCTTCTGCTTTATACGGCGCCAATGCTTTTAATGGTATTTTGTTTATGAATAGTAAAAGCCCATTCACCAGTCCGGGAATTACGGCTTATGCCAAATATGGTCAGACTAGCCAACAGGCTGCGGGGACTAATGAATATTTTGATTATGGAGTTAGAATGGCGAAAGTATTCAGTCCGAAATTTGCTGCCAAAGTAAATTACACTTACATGAAAGGAACCGATTGGAATGCAGTCAATTATGATGATAAAACAAATGTAGGAAGGGATCGCAGCCATGTTAACTATGACGGTATAAATGTATACGGAGATGAAGTATCTACTAACATAAAAGGGGTAGGAAATGCACTTGTAGCTTTAGGTAGAATTCCGCAATCTCTAGTTAATTTATTACCTAATTATAATGTAAGTAGAACAGGTTATAATGAAGTGGATTTAACAGATAATAAAGCCAGTAACACAAAAATTGATTTCTCTTTACACTATAAGCCTTTTGCTAATGATGTTGAAGTGATATGGAATAGTAAATTTGGTTTTGGTAATGCAGTTTATCAAGGAGCCAATCGTTATTATTTGAATAATTTTTTCATGCAACAGCATAAATTGGAAGTTAAAGGCAAAAACTTCTTTTTAAGAGGGTATACAACTACTGAAGATGGAGGGCAATCCTATGACATGTTGTTTACAGGGATTAATATAAATAGAAAATGGAAAGCAGATAGTCAATGGTTTGGAGAATATGCCGGAGCTTATATCCAATCTACTTTAGGAGGTGCTACACCTGAAAATGCTCATATTGCCGCAAGAGCTACTGCCGATACCGGTAGATTCTTGCCTGGAACACCGCAGTTTCAGACCGCATTTAATCAGGTAATAGCAGATCCTAGTGTGCTTTCGGGTTCAAAATTGGTTGATAATTCCAGAATTTACCATAGTGATGCGAATTATAATTTTAAAGATGTTATCAAATTTGCAGAAATACAAGTAGGTGGATCTTATAGAGAATATCAATTGAATTCTCACGGAAGAATTTATACCGATAAAGATGGTCCAATTTATTATAGTGAATATGGAGCCTATACCCAATTGACTAAAAAACTTTTAGACGATCGATTAAAATTTACAGGATCGATGCGTTATGATAAGTCTAAGAATTTTTCGGGCAATGTTTCTCCTAGAGTTTCATTAGTTTATACCGGAGGAGAAAGCAGAAGACATAATTTTAGAGCTTCTTTTCAGACGGGTTTCAGAAATCCATCAACCCAGGATCAATATATCGGTTTTAATGTTGGAAGTGCTATATTACTTGGGTCTGCTCCAGACAACTTAATTCGATATTCAGAAACTTTACCTGTTTCTACTCCAGAAGGTCAGTTTTTTGCAGGAGCAACTTCGGTTGTCATGACGGGATTAAACGCCTATAATAATTCGTATACGGCTACTTCAGTAGCTGCTTTTAGTGCGATGGCGGCAAGTGATCCTATTGCGGGATCGGCTTTATTGCGCAAAACCAATATTAATTATGTAAAGCCAGAAGAAGTTAAGGCTTTTGAATTAGGGTATCGTTCACTAATTGGTGATGTATCAGTTGACATCAATGGATATTACAATATTTACAATAATTTTATTGGAAATTTAAATGTAGTATCTCCTTTTTATGGAACTACACAGAATTCCCCTAATCCCTTAGGAGGTCCGACAGATGCGGGTGCTCAGTCTTTACACGCGCTTCAGAATGGTAACTTTAGAGCCTATCAATTGTACACTAATACCGCTTTGGAAATAAAATCACTTGGTTTTGGTATAGGTGTTTCTAGAAAAGTATATCGTGATTTTGAAGTAGGAGTGAACTACAATTATGCGGAGTTTAATTTTGATCAAGCAAAAGATCCAAGTTTTGAAGCCGGTTTCAATACGCCAAAACACAGAGTGAAAGCTTCATTTGGAAATGAGAAATTATTCAAGAATTTTGGATTTAATGTAAGTGGAAGATGGAATACGGGGTATTTATGGCAATCTACTTTTGCTGACGGAATGATCGCTTCGGCAACTGTAATCGATGCTCAGATTAATTATGGTATTCCTTCTTTAAAATCAACCTTAAAAATTGGAGCTGCCAATCTTGGTGGTAAAGAATATGCCCAAGTATTAGGAGCTGGATTAATTGGACAGCAAATATTTGCTTCTTGGACTATCAACCCATAAAACGGATTCAAAAATTTAAAAAATAAAAAGATGATAAAAAATATAAAATGGCTAGTCTTAGTTTCTTTAAGCTTTGTAGCATGTAATAATGAAGATGCTGTAGCACCGATAGAAGAAGCGGTATCTGCAGGGTCTGCTAATTTTTCGAAGTATGTTGCTTTAGGCGATTCTTTTGCAGCAGGATATAGTGATGGTGCCTTGTTTAAAGCAGGTCAGGAAGGTTCTTATGTTAACATTCTTTCTCAACAGTTTTCTGTAGCTGGAGGAGGTGCATTTACTACGCCATTTATGGCAGATAATATAGGAGGATTGTTATTGGGAGGAAATGCTATTGTAGGTACTCGTTTGTATTTTAATGCAGCAACCTCTTCTCCAGTTCCTGTTAGTGGAACACCAACTACGGAGATAACAAACCATCTTACGGGGCCTTTTTCAAATTTGGGTATTCCCGGAGCAAAAAGTTACCATCTAGTTGCGCCTGGATATGGAAATGTTGCAGGTGTAGTGCCTGGTTTGTCTAATCCTTATTATGTTCGTTTCGCAAGTTCTTCTACTTCAACAGTATTAGGCGATGCTATGGCGCAGGCTCCTACTTTTTTCTCTTTATGGATAGGTGGAAATGACGTTTTAGGTTATGCTACCTCTGGAGGCTCAGGAGTAAATCAAACAGGGAATATGGATCCTAGGACTTATGGATCAAGTGATATCTCCGATCCTAGTGTTTTTGCTAGTGTTTATAATACGCTAATCACAAATTTAACAGCAAATGGTGCTAAAGGAGTAGTGGCTAATTTGCCTTATGTGAGTACGCTTCCTTATTTTACCACAGTGCCTTATAATCCAGTTCCCTTGACCGCTGAAGTGGCTGCTCAATTAAATGCCGGTTATGCTACTTATAATGGAGGTTTGCAATTTGCAGCATCAAATGGTTTGATTACGGCAGCTGAAGCTACTAAAAGAACAATTACTTTTGCGGCTGGAGCTAATGCGGTAGTTATGGTAGATAGTTACCTTACTGATTTGACGGGATACAGAATTCCATCTTACAGACAAGCAACAAGCGCAGATTTGTTAGTTTTGACTTCCAGATCTTTTATTGGTACAACTGTTGGTGGAGACCCAAGATATGTTAATGGAGTTTCTGTTCCCTTGGAAGACAAATGGGTACTGTCTAAAAATGAAATTGACGAAACAAAAACAGCTACTGATGCTTATAATATAAGTATTAAAGCTATTGCAGATGCTAAAGGTTTGGCGTTTGTAGATACTAAAGTGATTATGGATCAGTTGTCATCAACTGGTGTGGTAAGTAATAGTTTTACTATAACATCGGCCTATGTTACAGGTGGTGCTTTTTCTCTAGATGGGGTACACCCAAGTCCAAGGGGTTATGCTTTAATTGCAAATGCTTTTAGTGCCGCTATTAATACTAAATATTCTTCTACTTTGAAAAAAGTAGATCTGAGTCTTTATCGAATATTGTATCCGGCATCTTTATAATACTATAAATGGCAATAAAAAACCATCCTGAATAAGGATGGTTTTTTATTTAGAGTCACTTTTTGTTCATTTTTGTTTGTTTAAGACTTATTAACAAACAATACTGCAATCTTTTAAAGTTTTTCTGTATAAAAATTATTGCTTTTGTATCAAAAAAATTTATCTTTGCACTCTGAAAAAAGACCTCGGTTTTATCCAAAAGATAGAAATAGTTCTTAAAACCTTTATAAATTATATTTTATTATTAATTAAAGGCATTTCATAAACCTAAATAGCTATTTAATAAATACACAAGCAATGTCAAAAGTAATAGGAAAAGTTGCACAAATCATTGGTCCAGTAGTTGACGTAGTTTTCAACGGTGTGGATGTTGAACTTCCAAAAATTTATGATTCTCTCGAGATCACAAAAAAAGACGGTACTTTATTAGTACTAGAAGTACAATCACATATTGGTGAAAATACAGTTCGTACAATCTCCATGGACTCAACAGATGGTTTGAGCAGAGGTTATGAAGTGGTTGGAACAGGAAATCCTATCAAAATGCCAATCGGTCCAGACGTTTACGGACGTTTATTCAACGTAATCGGAGATGCAATCGATGGTTTAGGAGATTTGCCTAAAACAGGTGAAAACGGAATGTCAATTCACCGTCAAGCACCAAGATTTGAAGATTTATCTACTTCGTCAGAAGTTTTATTTACAGGTATTAAAGTAATCGATTTGATTGAGCCTTATTCTAAAGGGGGTAAAATTGGATTGTTTGGTGGTGCTGGTGTTGGTAAAACAGTATTGATTCAGGAGTTGATTAACAATATAGCAAAAGGTCACGGTGGACTTTCTGTATTCGCAGGAGTAGGGGAAAGAACACGTGAAGGAAATGACTTACTTCGTGAGATGTTAGAGTCAGGAATTATAAAATACGG